>JADGPC010000509.1 GCA_017882645.1 Streptosporangiales bacterium
CACATCGGGCTGCAGGTCGGCAGATGGTCGCAGAACCAGGAACTGCAGATCCTGACTCAGGCGATGTACAACGCCAGGGAACTGGCCATGGCCAGGATGCGGGGCGAGGCCGACCATCTGGGCGCCGACGGGATCGTCGGCGTTCAGCTGCGGATGCAGCAGTACGCATGGGGTCAGGGCGTCCTGGAGTTCATCGCCACCGGTACGGCAGTGCGCGCACTGGGCAGCGGCGGCGCCGGAACCGCGGGCGCCCACCGGGCTCCGGACGGCCGGGCCTTCACCTCGGACCTGTCGGCCCAGGACTTCTTCCGGCTGCTGGCGGCCGGCGCGGTCCCGGTAGCGTTCGTGCTCGGCGTCTGCGTCTACCACATCGCGCACCAGTCGGCCATGCAGGCGCTGCGCCAGGCGGGCCAGAACCAGGAGATGGTGGTCTTCACTCAGGGCATCTACGAAGCTCGCGAACTCGCGCTGTCCAGGATGCAGGCGGAGGCAGGGCAGGCGGGGTCCTCGGGCATCGTCGGGGTGACCGTCGAGGTCAACAACCATGTCTGGGGCGAGCACGCGACTGAGTTCCTGGCCACCGGAACCGCCATCCGACGACTCAGCGAGGAGCACCGGCTCCCCGCGACCTCGCCGAAGCCCACCTTCACGCTGGGTCTAGACCGTTAGCCGACCAGATTCTCGTCGCCAACGGCGGCCCGGACGCGCAGTCGTGCCTGGTGCAGCCGGCTCTTGAAAGCGGCCTGGCTGACGCCGGCGATCTCGGCGCCCTCCTGAGTGGAGAGCCCTTCGACATCGCGGAGCACGATGGCGGTCCGCAACGCGGGCGGCAGCTGAGCCAGGGCCTGGCCGAGGGCCCGGCGCAGCTCGCTGTTCTCAGCCTGGCGGGATGGCTCGTGAGCTGGGGATGCGGGCAGCTGCAGCTGTTCCGCGCCGACAGGCACATCGACCGGCCGGCGGGCTCTGCGCTCGCGCGCGCGATTGGCCTCGTTGACCGCGATCCGGTAGAGCCAGGTGAAGTAGCTGGACTGGCCGCGAAAGCCGGTGATGCCCTGCCAGGCGCGCAGCATGACGTCCTGAGCTACATCCTCGGCTTCGCTGCGGTCGCCGAGCAGCCGCAGCAGGAGCATGAACAGGCGATCTGCGTACGCCCCTGACAGCTGCTCGAAAGCGCTGACGTCCCCGGCCTGGGCACGAGTGATCAAGGTCGCCTCGGTGTCCGCGGAGACAGGGGCGGACCGGCCGGCCGACGGCGCCATCACGCGTTCTGGGACGACGCCGCGCCACCTCGGCCGGCCAGCCTGACCCGGTCGAAGATCGTGGCCGGCGCGCGGGCGCCCGCCAGGCCATCCAGACCCTGGAGCGCATGCACGACGGCACGCATCGCGCGGAGGCCGCGCCCGCAATCGACGCAGTCCCGAGCGTGCCGGTCAAGCCGACGACGGGCGCGCGGCGGCAGCTCACCTTCGACATAGTGCGACAGATGCTCCTGCGACCACTGGTGGTCACCGGCACGACCGGGCTCGCCCATCAGCTCTCCCCTCGCGACCCAGGAACGGGACTGCCGTTCTCGTCCGCTGCGGGCTCGAAAGCCAGCGAGCAGGAGTTGATGCAGTACCGCTGCCCGGTGTGGGTGGGCCCGTCATTGAAGACGTGGCCCAGGTGTCCCTCGCAGCGACGGCACACAACCTCGGTCCGCCGCATAAACAGGCTGTTGTCCGTCCGCAATTCGACGGCCTCGGCGACCGCTGGCTCATCGAAACTCGGCCACCCGGTGCCCGAGTCGAACTTAGCGTCGGAGCTGAACAGCTTGCTGCCGCAGCCGGCGCAGCGGTAGAACCCATCCTGGTGGTTGTGGACGTACGCACCGCTGAACGGCCGCTCCGTGTGTGCCTCGCGCAGGACGCTGTACTGCGGCGGGGTCAGTTCCCGGCGCCACTGCTCGGCCGGCATGCCGAACTCGCGAGCGGTGGCCTCAGCGTCGGCCTGGGTCTTGCGCATGTGATCGGATCCTTTCTTTCGTCCGTCACCTGGTTAGACCCGCGCCGCGGCAAAACGATTTTCCGAGTTAGGCTGCTGTACCTGTCAGCAGGGGACGATGACGACCCGGCTAGCAGCTGCAGACACGAGGCGGGCCAGGTCAGCTGGATCGCCCGTGACGATCCGGTCACCCGGCCCCGCCAGGAGAACTACTGTCGCATCGACCGCGTCGCTGGTTCCTGCGATGGCTAGCAACTCGCCCGCCCGCCGACCGTCAGCCGGATCGACTGGCCGGACGTCGACGGCTCGCAACAGCCGTGCCAGGCTGGCCTGCCGACCGTGCCTGTCCCGCCACACCTGGGCAACTACCATCGCGTTACTGCGCAGGTCGAGCCCGTGCTGCTGGGCCGCCAGCAACCGTGCGATCATCGCCCGGTCGTCTCGGTCGACCGCGACCAGGGCCCCGGAATCCAGGATCAGCGCGCTCACGCCGCCGCAGTACCCGCGGCCAGGCCGATCTCGCCCTCTGCCCGCGCGACCTCTTCCGCCGTCAGCTCGCCGTGCTCAGCTTCCCAGCCCGCAATGAACTGGGCGAGAGCCTCGGCACGCAGCTTGCTTGCCGCCGCCTCGGCCAGCCATGACGACACCGGCTGCCCGGCTTGCGCGGCCGCGGATCGCACGGCATCGCCGAGTTCCGGGTCCAGAGAGATGCTCATCTTGTCGACCTTCACGGGTTGATCCTACCGCGGTATGCCATACTCCGGTAGTACTCGCTGGCTCATTTTTGTGGGGTACCCACAACGCAGCTGATCCGGTATGGACGATGCGGGACATTGGTGTTCCCGGCGGTTGTAGAGCAGGGTAGAGACGGGTGCAGGCGACGCTCCGGGACGCGGACGTCGCCTTCCTTCTGCGCCTGGGTAGCTGGGAGGCTCAGCCGGTGTTCAGTCGCGTCGCCATCGTCAACCGCGGAGAGGCCGCGATGCGGCTCATCCACGCTGTCCGGGATCTCTCGGCGGAAACCGGGGCGCGGATCGAGACGGTGGCCCTATACACCGACGCCGATCGCGGCGCGACCTTCGTCCGTGAAGCTGACGTCGGCTACTTGCTTGGCCCTGCCTCGGCTCGTCCCTACCTCGACCACGCGGTCCTGGAACGGGCGCTGATCGAGACCGGAGCCGACGCCGCCTGGGTCGGCTGGGGGTTCGTCGCCGAGGATCCGGCGTTCGCCGAGTTGTGCGAGAAGATCGGCGTCACCTTCGTCGGGCCGAACGCGGAGACGATGCGCAAGCTCGGCGACAAGATCGGCGCCAAGCTGATCGCCGAGGAAACCGGCATCCCGGTCGCCCCGTGGAGCCGCGGCGAGGTCGCCACCCTGGAGGACGCCCTGCGCGTCGGAGCGGAGATCGGCTACCCGCTCATGCTCAAGGCGAGCGCCGGCGGCGGCGGCCGCGGCATCCGCATGGTCGCCTCAGCGAAGGACCTGTCCGACGCCTACGACCGCACCTGTCAGGAGGCACTGCGCGCCTTCGGCTCCGGCGTGGTTTTCCTAGAACGCCTGATCACCGGGGCCAGGCACGTCGAGGTCCAGGTCATCGCCGACGGGCACGGCACCGCCTGGGCGCTTGGGGTCAGGGACTGCTCGGTGCAGCGGCGCAACCAGAAGATCATCGAGGAGTCCGCCTCCCCGGTCCTCGCGATCGAGCAGGCCGCCGAGCTGAAGGCCTCGGCCGAGCGGCTCGCCACGTCCGTCGGCTACTGCGGCGCCTGTACCGTCGAGTTCCTCTACCACCCCGGCGAGAAGCTCTTCGCCTTCCTCGAGGTCAACACGCGGCTGCAGGTCGAGCACCCGATTACCGAGATCACCACCGGCACCGACCTGGTCCAGCTGCAGCTGCACGTGGCGAGCGGCGGGAGGCTGGCCGGCCCCCGGCCGGGCGAGGCTGGCCACGCCATCGAGGCCCGGCTCAACGCCGAGGACCCCGACCGTGACTTCGCGCCAGCCCCGGGGCGCATTGAGCACCTGGTGCTGCCCGCCGGGCCCGGCATCCGCGTGGACACCGGTGTCAGCGAGGGCGACACCATTCCGGCCGACTTCGACTCGATGATCGCGAAGATCATCGCCTACGGCCGCGACCGCGAGCAGGCCCTGGGCCGGCTGCGCCGCGCGATGGCCGAGACCACCGTGATCATCGAGGGCGGCGCGACCAACAAGAGCTTCGTGCTCGATCTGCTCGACCAGCCCGAGGTGATCGACGCGAGCGCCGACACCGGCTGGATCGACCGGGTGCGCGCCGAGGGCCGGCTGGTCAACCACCGGCACTCCGGGATCGCCCTGGCCGCCGCCGCGATCGAGGCCTACCTGGACGAGGAGGAGGTCAGCCGGCGGCGGCTGCTGTCCACCGCGCGCGGGGGGCGCCCGCTGGTACATCACGACTCCGGCCGCCCGCTGGACCTCAAGCTCCGCGGCGTCGGCTACCGGCTGAGCGTGGCCCGGGTCGGGCAGCGGCGGTTCCGGGTCGGCATCTCCGGTGGCGGTGACGTGCACCCGGCGGACGTCGAGCTTGAGCGGTTCGACGCGTACAGCGGCCAGATCGTCGTCAACGGCCTCCGGTTCCGGCTGGTGTCCGCCACGCACGGGCCGATCCACCAGGTCGAGGTCAACGGCGTCACGCACCGGATCAGCCGCGACGAGGGCGGCGTCGTCCGCTCCCCCGCACCTGCGCTGGTCGTGGCGACGCCGTTGTCGCCCGGCGACCAGGTCGAGTCGGGCGCGCCGATCCTGGTGCTCGAGAGCATGAAGATGGAGACCGTGCTGCGCGCGCCGTTCCGCGCCCGCGTCCGCGAGTGCCAGGTTTCGGTGGGCAGCCAGGTCCAGACCGGGGCACCGCTGATGCGCCTGGAGCCTCTCGCCGACGACAGCGCCGACCAGGGAGCTGCGGGCACCGGCGAGACCGCCGAGCTCGACCTGCCCGCCGAGCCGCCGCACGAGTCGGCAGCCGACCGGGCCGACCGCGGCCTGCAGGACCTGCGCAGCCTGCTGATGGGCTTCGACGCCGACCCGCAGGACCAGAAGCGCGCGTTGTCCCGGTACCTGACCGCACGCGCCGAGCTCGGCGATCGGCCGCTGCCTGGCGAGCTTGACCTGCTGACGGTGTTCGCCGACCTGTCCGAGCTCAGCCGCAACAAGCCGGGCGGTGAGCTCGACATCGAGCCGGACAGCCCGGTGCACAGCCCGCGCGAGTACTTCCACAGCTACCTGCAGAGCCTGGACGTCGAACGCGCCGGCGTCACCGAGGGATTCCAGGCCAAGCTCACCAGGGTCCTCGCTCATTACGGCGTCGCCAGCCTCGACCGGACGCCCGAGCTGGAGGCAGCGGTCTTCCGGATCTTCCTGGCCCAGCAGCAGATGAGCCCGCACGTGGCGATCGTGTCGGAACTGCTGCGCCAGTGGCTGGCCGGCGAGCCGCCGCTCGAGCCGCTCACCCAGCGCGCCGGGCTCACCCTCGAGCACCTGATCGAGGCCACGCAGGTGCGCTTCCCGGTCGTGTCGGACCTGGCCCGCGGCGTGGTATTCCGGTGGTTCTCCCAGCCGCTGCTTCGCCGCACCCGGGCCAGGGTCTACGCCGCGGTGCGCGACGACCTGCGCTACCTGGACCGCAACCCGGATGCGCCGGACCGTGCCGAGCGGATCCAGGCTCTGGCCGCCAGCTCAGAGCCGCTGGTCCGGCTGATCGGCCAGCGGATCGGCCGACCAGGGCGGGACCACGCGCCGCTGCTGGAAGTGCTGACCCGCCGCTATTACGGCAACCGCGGGCTGTCCGACGTCACCGTGCGGGAGACGGCAGGCTGCCGGTTCGTCATCACCGAGCACACCGGCTCAGACCGCGTGACACGCGTGGCCACCACCGCCGTCGACATCGCCACGCTGCCCGATGCCATCGGCGCCGTCGGCACGTTCGCCGCTGACGTCGCCGAGCGCGGGCTGGTTGCCGACCTCTACGTCACCTGGGAGGACCAGCCGGATGCCGACACGATGGCGGTGCGGCTCGGGCAGTTCATCGCCGAGCGTCCTCAGCCCCGAGGTGTCCGCCGGATCACCACCACCGTCGCCGGCACCAGCGGCGCGGTGATGCACCACCACTTCACCTTCCGGCCCGACGGCGCTGGCTTCGCCGAGGACCGGCTGATCCGTGGCCTGCACCCGCAGATCGCTCGGCGCCTGCAGCTGCAGCGGCTGCGCGAGTTCGACCTCACCCGGCTGCCGTCCGCGGACGAGGAGATCTACCTGTTCAAGGCCGTCGCGAAGAGCAATCCGGCCGACGAGCGGCTCATTGCGATGGGCCAGGTCCGCGACCTGACGCCGTTGCGCGAGGCTGACGGCAGGCTCGTCGCACTGCCTGCGGTGGAGGACGCGATCACCTCCGGCCTGGACGCGATCCGCAACGTCCAGGCGCAGCGCCCCCAGAACAAGCGACTCGATACCAACCGGATCATGATGTACGCGTGGCCGGTCTGGCCGGTGACCGAGCTGACCGCCGACGAGCTGAACGCGCTCGTCCAGCGGATCCTGCCGACCACCGCCAGCGCTGGGCTGGAGGAGGTCCAGTTCGTGGTCCGCCAGGAGACCGCCGTCGGAGAACTGGTCGAGGTCGCCGTGCGGATCGCCCTCGATCCGGGCCATGGCGCACGCCTGCACGTCGGCGAGCCGTCGACCGAGCCCGTGCAACCGCTAGACGACTACCGCCAGAAAGTGCTGCGCGCGGCCCGGCGCGGAAACCTCTACCCGTACGAGCTGACCAGCCTGCTGGCCGGGCCGGCGGGCAGCTTCGTCGAGCATGACCTCGACGAGCACGGCACGCTCGTGCCGGTGGACCGGCCGAAGGGGAAGAATCTCGCGGCGATAGTGGCCGGCGTCGTCACGACGCCAACCGAGCGGCACCCAGAGGGCGTTACCCGGGTGATCCTGCTCGGCGACCCGACGAAGGCCCTGGGCGCGTTGTCGGAGCCGGAGTGCTCGCGGGTGATCGCCGCGCTCGACCTCGCCGAGCGGATGCAGGTCCCGCTGGAGTGGTTCGCGCTGTCGGCAGGCGCGCGGATCTCGATGAGTTCAGGGACCGAGAACATGGACTGGGTCGCGGCCGCGCTCAGGCGGATCGTCACGTTCACCCAGGACGGCGGCGAGATCAACATCGTGGTCGCCGGGATCACCGTCGGCGCCCAGCCGTACTGGAACGCCGAGGCGACGATGCTCATGCACACCAAGGGGATCCTGGTCATGACGCCGGACTCGGCCATGGTCCTGACCGGCAAGCAGTCGCTGGACTTCTCCGGCGGCGTGTCGGCCGAGGACAACTTCGGCATCGGCGGCTACGACCGCGTCATGGGGCCGAACGGCCAGGCGCAGTACTGGGCGCCTAACCTGCAGGCCGCCCGGGACGTGCTGATGGCGCACTACGACCACACCTACGTCATCCCTGGCGAGACAGGGCCACGGCGGGCCTTCACCAGCGACCCGGTTGATCGCGATGTCTCCGATTTTCCGCACGCCATCGCCGACAGCGACTTCAGCACCGTCGGCCAGATCTTCTCCGCGCAGCACAACCCCGACCGCAAGAAGCCGTTCGACATCCGCATGGTGATGCGCGCCCTGTCCGACCAGGACCACCCGGTGCTGGAGCGCTGGGCCGGAATGGC
>JADGPC010000510.1 GCA_017882645.1 Streptosporangiales bacterium
ACGAGCGGTTCGGCGTCATGCCGCGGGAGATGCCGGCCAGCTTCGTCCGCGAGATGATCGGCTGCTACGGCGCAGCCGCCGCACGGGTCGCCCGGGCCGGGCTCGACGGTGTCGAGGTCGTCGCGTCGCACGGCTACCTGCCGGCCCAGTTCCTTAACCCGCGCACCAACCTGCGGACGGATTCCTACGGCGGCTCGGCGGAGAACCGGCTCAGGTTCCTGCGCGAGGCGATCGCGGCCGCCCGGCACGGCGCCGGCCCGGACCTCGCCGTCGGGCTGCGGATCTCGGTCGGCGAGGAATCGCAGTCGGACGAGGGACTGACTGCCGACGAGGCGCTGCGGGCACTCGCCGCGCTCGACGCCGACGGCCTGCTCGACTACGTCTCCGTGGTGGCCGGAACCTCGGCCACCACGGCTGGCTCGGATCACATCGTGCCGTCGATGGCGTACCCGGCCGGGTATACCGCTCCGCTCGCCGCGCGGGTCAAGCCCGTCGTCTCGGTGCCGGTCATGGTGGCCGGGCGGATCAACCAGCCGCAGGACGCCGAACTGATCCTGAGCCGCGGTGACGCCGACGCCGCGGTGATGACCCGGGCCCTGATCTGCGATCCCGAGATGCCGGCCAAGGCCAGGGCCGGCGCCCTGGCGACGATCCGGGCGTGCATCGGCTGCAACCAGGCCTGCATCGGCCACTTCCACGCCGGCTACCCGATCTCGTGCATCCAGCGGCCGGAAACGGGCCGGGAACTCAGCTACGGCGTCCGGCGGCCGGCCAGCCGCGGCAAGGACGTCGTGGTGGTCGGCGGCGGCCCGGGCGGGCTCAAGGCCGCCGCGGTCGCGGCGGAGCGCGGTCACCGGGTCACCCTGCTGGAAGCCGGCCGCCGGCTGGGCGGCCAGGTCCTGCTGGCCCAGGAGATACCCGGCCGGGCCGAGTTCGGCGGGGCGATCGGGAACCTGGCGGGCGAGGCGGAGCGGGCCGGGGCGAAGATCATGCTCGGCACCGCCGCGGACGAGCGCCTGCTCCGCGAGCTGGCCCCGGACGCGATCGTGCTGGCCACGGGCGCGCGGCCGAGAGTGCCCGAACTCGAGCTGGCCGACTCCCCGGTCGTGCTGACCGCGTGGGAGGTCCTCCAGGGAGCACAGGTACCGTCCGGCCGGGTCGTGGTCGCCGACTGGCGATGCGACTGGATCGGGCTGGGCGTTGCGACGCTGCTGGCCCAGCGCGGTCGCAAGGTAACGCTCGGCGTCTGCGGGTACCACGCGGGCCAGCGCATCCAGCAGTACGTCAGGGACGGCATGATCGGCGACGCGCTACGGCTCGGGATCGAGATCATCCCGCTGGTCCGGCCCTACGGCGCGGATCCCGAAACGGTCTACCTCCAGCACGTGCTCACCGGCGAGCCGGTCCTGATCGAGCCAGCCTCGGCGCTGGTCCTGTCCGCCGGCCACCTGCCTGTCACCGGCCTGGCCGCCGCGCTGGCCGGATCAGGCATTGACGTGCACGAGATCGGGGACTGCCTGGCGCCGCGGACGGTCGAGGAGGCCGTGCTCGACGGCCTCACCGTCGCGTCCGAGCTCTAGGCTGGCCGTCGGCTGAGCCCTAAGCGCCGGGGCACATCGCCTTCAGCTGGGTGGCCGTCGCCTTGGAGTTGGACTTCAGCGCGGACAGGGCGGTGACGATCGACGTAATCTGCGACGCGGACGGGTTGGCCGACAGGCCCTTCGCTGCCTTCTCCACCTGGTTCAGCGACGACGACAGCGAGCTGACCTCGCCGGAAACCGGACCGCCGCCGGAGGCGGCCAGAGCCGTGAGCTGCGTCTGGATGTTCGTGAGGTCGGTCCTGATCTGCTTGGACGCGCTGGCATTGAGCTGGAGATGAGTCAGGCTGTTCAGCGAGGTATTCAGCGACGCGACGTGCTTGCAGGTCGCTGCCGACACCGTCACGGTCGTCGTCGGGCTGGCTGCGGAACTGGCCGGGCTCGTCGCGGGCGCGGCGGGAGTCCCGCCAGAGCTGCTGCCCGTGCCCGAACTGCACGCGGCGAGGAACGCCGCGCCGCCCGCGATCACGATCGCCGCACTCAACCGGACGGGCCTGACCTTCGACTGCGTAGTCATGACTTACATGCTCCCCACCCGGCGGCACCTAAACGTCACCCCTGACGGGCGAGATCAAGTTCGGCGAAACGCCAGGAACATGATGATGTATCAGATGTATTCGTTTTATCACTAGTGTGACGACTGTCATGACTATCGGTATTGACACCTTCACCGGCCTGGGTGTACTAACAGCTAATCGCTGGCGTTAGCTGGCGATGTGAGTGGTGGGGGAGTTTTGACATGAAGTTCGTTCAGGGCCCGATGACCGGGCCGGTACTCGACCGCCGGAGGTTCCTGACGTCCGGTACCGCCATGCTCGGCGGAGCGGTGCTGCTCGACGCGTGCGGCTCGTCCGGCTCCTCAGCTAACCCCGCCCCGACCAAGCGGCCGCCGATCGGCAAGGAGCCGGGCACCCTGTCCATTCTGGAATGGGGCGGCTACGAGGCGGCCGGCACCAAGGCACAGACGAACGGCCTGGAGGCCGGCAAGGACTACACGGCCAAGTTCGGCACGAACGGCATCACCTACACCTACATCACCAACGACGACCAGGCTCTGGAAAAGGCCACCTCAGCCGGGCCGTTCGACCTGATGCACCCGTGTCACGAGAACCTGCCGGATTATGTCTCGCGCGGCCTCGTGCAGCCGTTCGACACCTCCCTGCTGCCGAGCTTCAAGCAGCTGAATCCGTACCTGGTCAAGCAGGGCCAGGTCAACGGCAAGCAGTACATGATCCCGTGGGACTGGGGCTACGGCAGCCTGACCTACCGCACCGACCACGTGGCCAGCTCGGATGCGGCCGGCTGGGAACTGGCCTGGAACAAGAAGTACTCAGGCAAGATCTCGCTCTGGAGCGGGGCATCGACCAACTTCGAGGTGGCCGCGCTGAAGCTCGGCTTCCCCAAGATGGACGACCTCACGGCCAGCCAGATCACCGCGGCCAAGGCGAGCCTGCTGCAGCAGAAGCCGCTGAACAAGCTGTACTGGAGCAGCGAGTACAGCCAGATGCAGCCGGATATCAAGTCGGGCACCGTGTGGATCGCCTACTCCTGGCAGGACACTCTGGTCTCGATGAAGGCCGCCGGAGTGCCCGTCGCCTTCATGAACCCGAGCCAGGGCCGCCTGTCCTGGCTGTGCGGGTACATGCTCGGGGCGGATACCAAGAACTACTTCCACGCCCACGATTACGTGGAGTCGTTCATCAACCACAACGCCTGCGCCCAGATGACGAACCTGTACTACTACGGGACGTCGAACGCGTCGGTCAAGCCGTCCGAGATCAAGAACCAGGAGCTGGTG
>JADGPC010000511.1 GCA_017882645.1 Streptosporangiales bacterium
CCTTCCCCGCCGGCTTCCGCTGGGGCGTTGCCACCGCCGCCTACCAGATCGAGGGGGCGGTCGCCGAAGACGGCCGCGGCGACTCGATCTGGGATACGTTCTGCCGCCAGCCCGGGGTCATCAGGGACGGCCATACCGGCGACGTGGCTACCGATCACTACCACCGGTGGGCCGAGGATGTCGCCCTGATGGCCGACCTCGGCATCACCGCCTACCGGTTCTCGATCGGCTGGCCGCGGGTCCAGCCGGGCGGCACCGGTCCCGCCAACCCGGCCGGGCTCGACTTCTACGAGCGGCTGACGGACGCGCTGCTGGCCGCCGGGATCACGCCGGTCGCGACGCTGTACCACTGGGACCTGCCGCAGCCGCTGGAGGATGCCGGCGGCTGGCTGAGCCGGGACACCGCCCAGCGGTTCGCCGACTACGCGACCCTCGCGGCCGGACGGCTGGCCGACCGGATCGGGACCTGGATCACGCTCAACGAGCCCTACGTGGTGACGGCCATGGGATACGCGCTCGGCATCCACGCGCCGGGCAAGGCCCTGATGCTCGGTGCGCTGCCAACCGTGCATCACCAGCTGCTCGGGCACGGCCTGGCCACGGCCGCACTGCGGGCGGCGGGAGCGCGCGAGGTGATGATCACCAACAACTACTCGCCGGCCTGGGCGGCCAGCGACAGTGCCGCCGACGTGGCCGCCGCCCGGGCGTACGACACCCTGCAGAACCGCGTGTTCACCGACCCCGTGCTGCTCGGCCGGTACCCCGACCTCGGCGCGTTCGGCGTCGGCGACGAAGGTCTGGCCTGCGTGCAGGACGGCGACCTGGCGGTGATTTCTGCGCCGATCGACGGCCTGGGGGTGAACTACTACATGCCGACCAGGCTGTCGGCGCTGCCCGATTCACCGCTGCCGTTCCAGATGCAGCCAATCCCTGGCTACCCGGTGACGGCGTTCGGCTGGCCGGTCGTTCCGGCCGCGCTGACCGAGATGCTCACCTCGCTGAAGCAGTGGTACGGCGAGGCGCTACCGCCGCTCTACGTCACCGAGAACGGCTGCTCGCAGGCTGACGAGGTCGCCGACGACGGCACCGTCGATGACCCCGGCCGGATCGGCTACCTGGACGGGCACCTGCGGGCGGTACACGACGCCATCGAGGCTGGGGTCGACGTGCGCGGCTACTTCGAGTGGACGTTCACCGACAACTTCGAGTGGTCGGAGGGCTACTTTCAGAAATTCGGCCTGGTCTACCTGGACCGTGAGACCCAGGCCCGGATACCGAAGGCGTCCTTCTACTGGTACCGCGACATGATCACGGCACAACGCACTGCTGGCTTATACAGACGGCTGGCCCCTGGGCTACTGCTGGCAGGCAGGCCGCCGAGTTGAGCAACCCGCCCGCATCGCATTGTCGAACAGCGTGACCGGTCCCTGGCCACCCGAACCCCGACGCTCCTATTTTCGTCAAGCCCCTCCTCGATCGGGATCGCAAACCCACGACGGCTCGCGGACGATCGCGCCGATGCGTCGCCGGGCGCTTGGTGGTAGGACTGGGTTACGGACCATCCGGTCGGCGCATCACGACGTCGAGCGGCGGCCACGGTGGGCCCAGTCGCAGAGCGCTGAGGAGTGCGCGAGCTGCTCGTTGCCTATCCGGGAACTGGTCGCCTGGATCCCAGCGCCATGCGGCGACCATGGCAAGAACTAGGCCTCGGCAATCAATCAGCAGGTCTTCATCAGCGGCGGCATAGCGCTCGCTCACATCTTCGGGGACATGGGCGAGGTCGAATTCGACGGGTCCGCGGCAGCACGTCTCGAAATCGATGAACAACAGTCCGGACTTCGTGCTGAGCACGTTGCCTGGGTGCGGCTCGCCGTGCAGTAGCTGCTCGGCACCGCCGCGGTCGACGATCGCCCGTCTGCGGCTCCGTAGCGTAGTGATGAGTAGCTCCCGATCTGCGTCGGCAAGATCCGGAGTGAGGTTACTGCTCTCCGCAAGGCGCTGAGCCTCTTCCACTCGATCGGTGAAGTGCGGCGTCCTGACATCGAGCTGGCGCATGCCGGCATGCAGTCGCTCGAGCGCATTCGCGTAGTCGGCTGGTGAGACCTCCCGAGGTGCCACAGGTTTGTAGTAGGTCCACAGCGTGACGACGAAGCCATCACGCTCATAGACGCGCGGCTCTGCTCGGGGGTCCAGAGCAGCCACCGGGCTCTGGATTTCGGCGAGCCGCCGGGCAAGCCCGATCTCGAACTGTGCGACCTGATGCGCGATTGGCGCGAGGCGGGCAACGATGTCACAAGGCAGCAGGCGCACAGTGAGCTTGTTCGAATCGTGAAGAACGATCACGTCATCGACGGGCAGGCCAAGCGCTGAGGCGATCGACAGGGCCGCAGCCAGCGCGCGCCGAATCTCAGATGGCTGCATCCAGCCGATCTTCTCACCGCTGCCGCCCTCCGAGACTCGTAAGGCTCAGCAGGCGGGGATAGATCTCGCGGGCGATGTA
>JADGPC010000512.1 GCA_017882645.1 Streptosporangiales bacterium
CATCCGTACCTCACCACGGGTGCGTCGCTCGTGGACGACTGCGAGCTTGAGGTCCCGGCCGCACGCTGGCTGCCGACTGACGACCGGGGGATCCCGTCAGGACCGGCCAAGGACGTCCAAGGCTCGCCTTACGACTTCCGCACCTCCCGCCCCATCGGCGATACCCAGCTTGATCACGCGCTGACCGGGCTGACCAGGGACGACTCAGGGCTGGCGTGGGCGGTTCTGGCCAGCGGAGGGATGCGGCTCGGGCTGTGGGCCGGGGCGGGCTACGACTGGCTGCAGGTTTTCACCGGAGACGGGCTTGCCGCCGGGCAGCGCCGCCGCGCGCTGGCCATCGAACCGATGACCTGCCCGCCGAACGCCTTCGTCAGCGGCGAAGGCCTGCTGACGCTTGCTCCGGCCGACAGCGTCACCCACACCTGGGGCATCCAGGTGCTCTAGTCCCGACCGGCGGCCTCGCCGTGGAACAGGCCAGCGATCCGGGCCAGGTCGTCCGGCGTATCGAGGTCGTCCGGCCGGCCGATGTCGCCGCACTCCACGGCGGTGACGAGCTCGGAATGCGTTCGCAGGAACCCCCGCGCGCCGGCATCCCCCTGCGCCGCGGCAGCGGCCGCGGCCCAGTGCGTCCTGCCGATCAGGACCGGGTTACGCGGCCGGCCCTCGTAGCAGGCCACCGCCACCTCGGCCCCGGCCAGGAACGCCGCGATCAGCCGCCGCACCGCCTCCGGGCTGATCATCGGCTGGTCGACGAGGGCAATCACGACTGCGTCCCGGTCGGCAGGCAGCGTCTGCAGGCCCTCCCTGAGGGAGCTGCCCATGCCGGTCCGCCAGTCAGGAT
Organism: Streptosporangiales bacterium; assembly: GCA_017882645.1. Classification (GTDB taxonomy): domain Bacteria; phylum Actinomycetota; class Actinomycetes; order Streptosporangiales; family Streptosporangiaceae; genus Chersky-822. Next base: position 842 of record JADGPC010000512.1, read on the forward strand.
TGTGCGCCGCGATCACACCGGGCAGGCTGACCGGCGCGGCACCGGTCACCATGATCACCGGGTCCGCTCCCCCGTCGCGCAGCAGCGCGATCCCGCGCTCGGCCAGCGTCATGCCGCCAAGCTCGACGAGCGCCTTCGGCTGCCCGAGCCGGCTCCCCTCGCCAGCCGCGAGGAGCAGCCCGGCGACTCTGGAGTGCTCTAGGTGCCTCGCGCTCACGTCATCGGCCCGCACGAGGCTAAGCGTAGCCGCGGCGCACCCTCGCGCTCTGCCATGATCGTGGCGGGTTTCCGTGTTATAGCGCGGTCAATCCACCACGATCATGGAAGACGCTGCGGCCGAGCGCGACCGCTGATCAGGCGTGGTGGATGCGGCCGGCGGTCGAGGTCAGCGGCTGACCGGAGCCGCCCCACCGGAGCTGGATCAGCTCGGCCGCGATCGCGACCGCGGTCTCCTCGGGCGTGCGAGCGCCGAGATCGAGCCCGACCGGGGAACGCAGCCTGGCCAGCTCCGGCTCCGACATGCCGGCCTCCCGCAGCCGGTCGAGCCGGTCCTCGTGGGTCCGCCTGCTGCCCATCGCGCCGATGTAGGCCGCGGGCGCGCGCAGCGCGACCTCGAGCACCGGGACGTCGAACTTGGGGTCGTGGGTCAGCACGCAGATAACGGTCCGCTCGTCGGTCGTGACGCCGGACAGGTAGCGGTGCGGCCAGTCCGTGATGACCTCGTCAGCATCGGGGAACCTGGCCGTGGTGGCGAAGACCGGCCGCGCGTCGCAGACCGTGACCCGGTAGCCGAGGAACTTGCCGATCCTGGCCACAGCGGCGGCGAAGTCGATCGCGCCGAACACCAGCATCCTGGGCGGCGGCGCGAACGACTGCACGAAGACGGAAAGCTCGTCCATCCGGCGCTCGCCGTCCGCGCCGTAGTGGCGGACGCCCGTCAGGCCCTGCGCGAGCATTCCCCTGGCATCGTCGTCGACGGCCTGATCGAGCCGGTCGCCCGACCCGAGCGTCCCGGTCGCGATCGCGACGCCCCGGACCGGCTCGCTCGCGTCCGGCTCACTCGCGTCCGGCTCACTCTCGGCGGGCCAGATGACGCGACGGGCACCGATCTTGCCGGGACCCTCGATCACCGTGGCGACCGCCACGGGCTCGCCCGCCCTGACCGCCTCCGCGATCTCGCCGAGCTCGGGGTATGACTCCCTGCTCACCGGCTCGACGAATATGTCGATGATGCCGCCGCAGGTCAGGCCCACGCTGAACGCCGTGTCGTCACTGACGCCGTATCGCTGCAGCACCGGCTGGCCGGTCGCGGTGACCTCGCCGGACAGTTCGTAAACGGCCCCCTCGACGCAGCCGCCCGAGACGCTGCCGACGACCTCGCCGCCGGTCGAGACGGCGAGTGCCGCGCCAGGCTCACGCGGAGCGCTGCTGAACGTGCGGACCACGGTAGCCAGCCCGAAGCTCTCCCCGGCATCCCACCACTTGATGATCTGGTCGAGGATGTCTCGCACTGTCGGCTCACCCGCTCTCAGCTAGAAACTCAGCGTACGTCGGTTCTGCCTGGTTCAGCGACTCGGCGGCTGCGGGCCAGGCCGCTCCGGACGCCAGGCCACGGACACCGTCACCGGGCCGCGGTCCGCCGCCCGATCCGCTGCCTGATCCCGAAGAAGGCAAAGAGCACGCACGCCAGGTAGGCCAGGTACACGACAGCCTGGAGCGCGGTGGGGCTCTGCGCGTAACCCAGGAAACTGTGCGCGATGTCGCCGAGCGCGCTGTCCTCGTTCAGGATGGCGCCAGTGTGCCACAACTGGTGCGACGCGCCGGGCAGCCAGCCGAGTTCCTGCATGTTCTGCACCGCGTCGACCAGCAGGCCAGCCGCGAAGACCATCAGCAGCGCGCCGACGATCGTGAAGAACCGGCCGATGTTGATCCGGTGCCCGAGCTTGTACATGACGAACGCGATCACCATCGCGATCGCCAGGCCGATGACCGCTCCGGTCAGCAGGCCGCCGCGCTGGGTGCTGGAAAACGCGATCGCCAGCGTGAAGACGACGGTCTCGACGCCTTCCCGGCCGACCGCCTGGAAGGCCAGCAGGGCCAGGCCAGCCCGGGTGCCCCGGCTCATCGCCGCATCGCCGGCCGGCGGCGCGGCGACCGCCGCAGCGACGACGCCCGGGCCGGCCGGGCCGGCTGCTGGCGCCGCCGCGCTCTGCCCGCGCGAGGCGAGGACCGCGTCGGCGCGGGACTGCAGTTCGGACTTCAGGCCCCTGGCGTGCGAGCGCATCCAGAACGTCATGTAGGTCAGCAGGACCGCTGCGAGCAGGTACGTCGCGGTCTCGAAGATGGTCTGGACCCGCGAGTCCGCGTAGGTCTTGATCGTGAGGTAGGCGACGATCCCGCCCGCGCCGGCCAGCAGCAGCGCGGCTGCGACGCCGGCGAACACGTCCCGGAAGTGCCGCCGCTGCCCGCTGCGGCTGAGATAGGCGAGCAGGATCGCGACGATCATGCTCGCCTCCACTCCCTCGCGCAGGAATATGACGAGCGTGGCGATCATCAGCAGCGATCCTTCTCGGGCTCGGGGTCAGCCATCGGGTCGAGTTAGGTTACCCTAACGTCAGGGTAGCCCACCCTATCCTCGAGCGGGCTAGTCAGCCCCCGTCCCGGCGGTTCGCAGGTCAGGAAGGCCGTTCGGGCTGGACAGGTCACGCAGCACGAGCGCCGTGTCGAGCGCTGCGATGACCGCCTCCCAGCCCTTGTCCTCCGCACTACCCGGCCCGCCGGATCTATCCCTGGCCTGCGCGATCGTGTCACAGGTCAGGACTCCGTTGCCGACCGGCGTTCCGGAGTCGAGCGCGACCCGGGTCAGCCCGTACGTCACAGCGTCGCAGACGTAGTCGAAATGCGGCGTGCCGCCCCTGATCACCGTCCCCAGGCACGCCACGGCGTCATGCTGCCTGGCCAGGGCGGCCGCGACCACCGGCAGCTCGACGGCGCCGGCCACCCTGACCACGGCGGGATCGCCGACGCCGCACGCGCGCGCGGCGGCCAGGGCCCGGTCGAGCAGAGCATCGGTGATCTCGGGGTTCCAGCGGGTCGCCGCGATCGCCAGCCGCAGGCCGGCCGCCCGGACCGGCACGGCGTCGGGCCGGCCGGTGCCGCTCACTGTCCGCCCCCGGCCGCCGTGCGGGCGACGCCGGCCTCCGGGACCTGGACCGGGCCGGCGGCCGCCCGCCCGCCCGCGGGCTCGGCCAGCTCGATCAGGTGGCCGAGCCGGTCCCGCTTGGCGATCAGGTACCGCAGGTTGTGCGGCGTCGCGCTGACCGGTAGCGAGACCGTCCCCGTCACCTTCAGCCCGTAGTCGGACAGCCCCTTGATCTTCGCCGGGTTGCTGGTCAGCAGCCGCAGCGAGCTGATCCCCAGGTCGGTGAGGATCTGCGCGCCGGTGGAGTACTCCCTGGCATC
>JADGPC010000513.1 GCA_017882645.1 Streptosporangiales bacterium
CACCCCGACGTGTTCAACGCGCTCCTCCAGATCCTGGAAGACGGGCGGCTCACCGACGCGCAGGGTCGTACGGTCGACTTCAAGAACACCGTGATCATCATGACTTCGAACCTCGGTACCGCCGACCTCAAGAAGTCGGCGCTCGGGTTCGCACGCGCGGATGAGCACGTGACCTACGAGAAGATGAAGGAGAAGGTCAACGAGGAGCTCATCGCCGAGGTCCTCGCCACTGCCACCGGCATCCCGGTCTTCAAGCTCACCGAGGCCGAGTCGGCCCGCCTGCTGCGGATGGAAGACGAGCTGCACAAGCGGGTCATCGGCCAGAACGACGCGATCAGGGCGCTGTCCCAGGCCATCCGCCGGACCAGGGCCGGGCTGAAGGACCCGAAGCGGCCCGGCGGCTCGTTCATCTTCGCCGGGCCATCAGGCGTCGGCAAGACCGAGCTGTCCAGGACGCTGGCCGCGTTCTTGTTCGGCGACGAGGACTCGCTGATCCAGCTCGACATGAGCGAGTACATGGAGAAGCACACGGTGTCCCGGCTGTTCGGCTCCCCGCCCGGGTACGTCGGCTACGAGGAGGGCGGCCAGCTGACCGAGAAGGTCCGCCGCAGGCCGTTCTCCGTGGTCCTGTTCGACGAGATCGAGAAGGCTCACTCCGACATCTTCAACTCGCTGCTGCAGATCCTGGAGGACGGGCGCCTGACCGATGCTCAGGGCCGGGTGATCGATTTCAAGAACACCGTGATCATCATGACCACCAACCTGGGCACCAAGGACATCTCCAAGGGCATCGCGGTGGGATTCGGGTCGGCGAACGACTCGACCGGATCGTACGAGCGGATGACGAACCGGGTGCAGGACGAGCTCAAGCAGCACTTCCGTCCCGAATTCCTGAACCGCGTCGACGACATCATAGTCTTCCACCAGCTCAGCAGGGACGAGATCTTCCAGATCGTCGACCTGATGATCGCCAAGCTGGAGGAGCGGCTCAGGGACCGCGACATGGGCATCGAGCTGACCCAGGCGGCCAAGGAGCTGCTGTCCGAGCGGGGTTACGACCCGGTGCTCGGGGCCAGGCCGCTGCGCCGGACGATCCAGCGGGAGATCGAGGACGCGCTGTCGGAGAAGATCCTGTTCGGCGAGGTCAAGGCCGGCCAGATCATCATGGTCGGTACCGAGGGCACCGGCAAGGAAGCCAAGTTCACCTTCAAGGGCGTGCCCAAGCCGGAGATCGTGCCGGACGCGCCGCCGGTGGAGCTGGCCAAGGCGACCGGCGCGGGCGTCGAGGCGCCCGAGCGCGGCCAGGCCTCAGCCTCCTAGCCGCAAGCCGCCGTATCGGGGGTCCCAGCGTCACGCTGGGGCCCCTTTCCGCGTTTCCATGATCGTGGCGAGTTGTCGTGCTACAACGCGGTCAACCCGCCACGATCATGGAAACACGAGTTGGCTTCGGTCCGGCGGCTGACTGGGGATGCATCGGGATTGACGATGGATAGCAGGTTGGGGAGCCTGGCCTGGTGAGCGGCGACACCGAGCCAGCCGGGGAGCTTGAGCAACTCTTCCGGGCCGTGTACCTGACCTTCCACCGGCGGGACGCGCCGCGCAGCCAGCTGCCGAACGCCTCGCTGGCTGTGCTGGAGCACCTGGCGCTGGCGGGGCCGCTCACGATCGGCGAGGCGGCGGCGCACCTGCGCCGGGCGCAGTCGGTGGTGAGTGAGATCGTCAGTCACCTGGAGCGCCAGGGGCTGCTGGAGCGGGAAAGCGACCCGGCCGACCGGCGCCGGACGCTGGTCTGGCTAACCCGGGCCGGGCAGACCACCCTGCGCCGCCAGCGCGAGGTGCTCAGCGAAGAACTGCTCGCCGGTGCGCTGGCGCAGATGCCCCCGGAACAGGTGGGCGCGCTGCTGGGCGCGCTCCGTGCGCTCGTTCAATCCGTAACTCCATCCCCGGCTGCCGCCGGGCCTAGCGAGGGGAACCCGTCATGACCACGACCCACACCTGCGGAAGCTGCGGCATGCCGATCGAAACCGGCCGGTACTGCACCCACTGCACCGACGAGGACGGCTAGCTGCAGTCATTCGACCAGCGTTTCGAGCGGATGACCGCCTGGCAAGCGCGCCGCCACCCGGCCACGCCGCGCGAGGAGATCGAGCGCCAGACGCTCGACTACATGGCCACGATGCCTGCCTGGCGGGATCACCCGCGCATCACCTCGCGAACGAGCTAACGGAGTCGGCCGCATCTCCGGCCCGGCTTTCATGATCGTGGCGAGTTGTCGTGTTATAACGCGGTCAACCCGCCACGATCATGAAATCAGTCGGCTGAGCGGTCGCCGGGGAGGCCGATGAGGTCGGGGTCGTGGGACTCGGCGAGGCCGTCGGCTAGCAGGCTGCGCAGCACGCGGTGGCGCTGTTCTGGCTCGGGCCAGCAGTGGTCGAGCGCGGACTCCGGGACCGGGCCAGGCGCGTTCCTGAGCACGGCCAGCAGCGCGCCACGGCACTGCCGGTCACTTCCCTCGTACCGCTGGGTGCGGCGCGGGAGGCCGGCCGGCGGCCGGCCGGCGAGCCGCCAGGCGCATGCCGTGGCCACCGGGCACAGCTCGCAGGCTGGTTTCGCTGCCGTGCAGACCAGCGCCCCGAGTTCCATCACCGCCACCGACCAGGTCGCCGCCCGGCGCTCGGCGGCGGGCGGCAGCAGCGAATCGGCCAGGGCGATCTCGGCCGCGCTGGCCGACGAGCGGGCGGCGGGCTCGGTCCCGGTGACGAGCCGGGTCAGGACCCGGCGGACATTGGTATCGAGAACCGGATGGCGCTGGCCGAACGCGAAGCTCGCGACCGCGGCCGCGGTATAAGCGCCCACGCCAGGCAGGGCCAGCAGCTCGCTGATCGAGGCCGGTACCACGCCGCCGTGCTGCGCGGCGATGAGCTGGGCGCAGGCGTGCAGCCTCAGCGCCCGGCGCGGATAGCCGAGTCTGCCCCACTGCCGCACGGCGTCGGCTGGCGTCGCCGATGCCAGGGCGGTCGCCGTCGGCCAGCGGGCCAGCCACGCGCCGTAGGCGGGCAGCACCCGGGCCACTGGCGTCTGCTGCAGCATGAACTCGCTGACGAGGACGGGCCAGGCGGCTACGCCGGGCTCGCGCCACGGCAGGTCCCTGGCGCTGGCCGCGTACCACTCGACGAGGGGAGCTTCGAATCTGGTGCTCATGACGGGATCGATCCTGCCATGACAGTCGTCAGCCGGCACCTCGCAAGGAATGCGGGCAAGCTCTCCGCAAGCCTCCTGCCTGCGATGATGCACCTCCTGCGGCTCGGCGGGGCGGCCCCGCGGTTAGCTGGCGCTCTTGCATACTCGACACCATGGGGGATAACACGTTCCGTTATAGCCCGGGCGCACCGGGTGTCCAGATTGCAGGTAGCGGCCGGGGGGACCGGAAGAAGAAGGTGGCAGCCGCCCTGGGCAGCCTGGGGATCGCTGACCGGGACCCAGGCCGCGTCGGCCTCCTCGCCGGCGGTCAGGACGAGAGCGGCATCGGGGCGGGCGACGGCGACCAGACCAGCCAGCCACGGCACGGTGCGAATGACGTCGCTCCCGTCGCGGCCTGCACCGTCCAGGCCGAGCCGTCCGCTACGTACTGGCGGCGGCGTTTCATCACCATGGCTGTCGGCCTGGCGGTGCTGGCCGCAGCCTCGTGGGGGCTGTCCCAGGCGCTGCGGGTGCATCCGGCCGGCCAGTCATCGACCGGTCCACTCCGCACATCAGGCAGCGGTTCCGCGCCGCAGGGCGGAAACCCGGCCGCCGGCAGCGGCCGGCCCGGGGGTACCGCGGGCAGCCAGGGTGGCCCCGGCGGGCCGCACGGCAAGCCCGGATCGGGGACGGTGACCAGGCCGAGCACCGCGCCTAGGCCGACCGCGACGACGAGCGGCTTCGCCGGCTTCAGGCCGGCCTTCTGCTCCTGGCACGCGATCGTGCTGAGCTTGTCGGCGTCCCAGGTTCACTTCGGACCGGGGCAGCAGCCCGCGTTCAGCCTGAGCGTGGTGTCGACGCAGCCGACGGACTGCTCGTTCAACGTCGGTCCCGGTCACCTCGCGGTGGTGATCAAGGAAGGGCCGGCCAGGATCTGGAGCTCCGCGGACTGTGTCAACGGGACAGGCAGCCTGGTGACAGCGCTCAGGCGCGGCGTTCCCACGGTCGTGGCGATCGACTGGAACAGGAGGATGTCATCGCCTGGATGCAGCGGCCCGGCGCGGGTCGTGCCGGCTGGCACATACACCGCATACGCAGTGGAAGGCTCGATCGTCAGCCCTCCGGTGACCCTCCGGCTGGGCTGACGACGGCGCCGTCTCAGCTGACGTCAGCCGGCCTCGGCCGGGCTGACCGCCGGCGGGCTTGGGCCGGGCTGACCGCCGGCGGGCTTGGGGCCTAACTAGTCGCCGGCGGGCTAGCATCCGCGCTGACGCGGCTCGAGGCCGAAGCTCGCCTTGATCGCGCAGGTGACGTCCGCTGCCTGCGTGACCTCGATCGGCGAGTCGGCCGGGACGACATCGGTGCCCATCGGGACGATGGCCCGCCGGAAGCCCATCCGGCTCGCCTCGGTCAGCCGCCGCCCGATCCCGGCCACGCTGCGGATCTCGCCGGCCAGGCCGACCTCGCCGAAGGCCACCAGGTCGGACGGCAGGCTCAGGTCGGCGGTGGCGCCGGCCAGCGCCAGCGCGATGGCGAGATCTACCGACGGCTCGGTCAGCCGGACGCCGCCCACCGTCGCCGCGTAGATGTCGCACTTGCCCAGCTGCACCCCCGCCCGGCGCTGCAGCACGGCCACCGCCATGCCGACCCGCGCGTAGTCGAGCCCGGACGTAATCCGGCGGGACGGCTCGTTCCCGCTGACCGGGCACACCAGCGTCTGCACCTCGGCCACGAGCGGCCTGCGCCCTTCGAGGGTGACAGTGACGCAGGTACCCGGCACCGGCTCATGCTGCCTGGACAGGAACAGCCCGCTCGGATCCGGCAGCCCGATCAGGCCGAACTCGCCGAGCTCGAAGCAGCCGATCTCGTCGGTCGGGCCGAACCGGTTCTTCAGCGCGCGGATCATCCGCAGCCTGCCGCGGCTGTCGCCCTCGAAGTGCAGGACCACGTCGACCAGGTGCTCAAGCGAGCGCGGCCCGGCGATCGAGCCGTCCTTGGTCACGTGACCGACCAGAACGGTGGTCAAGGTCCGCTGCTTGGCCAGGCTGACCAGGGCAGAGGTAATCTCGCGAACCTGGGTCACGCCGCCTGGCACGCCTTCGATGCCGGCGGCCGAGAAGGTCTGCACCGAGTCGACGATCAGCAGCGTCGGCTCGACCGCCTCGACATGCGCGAGCAACGCGGCCAGGTCGGTCTCGGCGGCCAGGAACAGGTTCTCGGTGATAGCGCCGATCCGGTCGGCGCGCTGCCGGACCTGAGCCGCCGACTCCTCGCCGGTGACGTACAGCACCACGGACCGTTCGGCGGCCAGTGCGCCCGCCTCAAGCAGCAGCGTGGACTTGCCGACGCCGGGCTCGCCGGCCAGCAGCGCGACGGTCCCTGGCACCAGCCCGCCGCCGAGTACGCGGTCGAGTTCGTCCATGCCGGTCGGCTTCGCCGCGGCGCCCGTCGCGTCGATCTTCGAGATGGGCACGGCCGGCGCGCCGGGCCTGACCGCGGGCAGTCCGCGGAGCAGCGCGCGGCCGGACCGGCCCGCGCTGGCCTGCACCATTCCCTCGCTGACCGAGCCCCAGGTCTGGCACTCGCCGCACCGCCCGGCCCACTTCATGCTCTGCCAGCCGCACTCGGTGCACTGAAAGACTGGCCCGGCCGAAGACTTCGCCATGGCGAGAACGGTATCGGTGGGGTCCGACAGCGCGGCCGGCCAGGCCGCATAAGCTGGCAAGCGGTCCGATCGTTAGCGAGCAGCGCCAGGAGACTGGTGCCCGGCGAAGGGGGAAGGCGCCTTGGGGCAGGCCGCCGACAGGTCCGACGCTGCGGCGGGCGACCGCGCGGTACCCGTCGTGCTGGCGACCGCGTCGGTCTTTCCTGAGCGCACGACCGACGCGTTCGAGCTAGCCGCCAGACTTGGCTACGACGGCGTCGAGGTCATGGTCACCGCCGATCCGGTGAGTCAGGATGCCGAGGTACTTGGCCGCCTGGCTGACTACCACGGCGTTCCCGTGCTGGCCGTGCATGCGCCCTGCCTGCTGATCACCCAGCGGGTCTGGGGCCGGGAGCCGTGGGCGAAGCTGGTCAAGGCGGCCGACGTGGCCGGCAAGCTGGGCGCCAAGGTCGTGGTCGTGCATCCGCCGTTCAGGTGGCAGCGGGAGTACGCGCGGGAGTTCGAGGTCGGCCTGGCCAGAACCCAGGCGGAGACTGACGTGAAGTTCGCGGTCGAGAACCTCTACCCGCTGCGGGCGGGAAACGCCGAGGTCGCCGCCTACGCGCCCAACTGGAACCCGGTCGAGCTTGACGTCGAGCACGTCACGCTGGACCTGTCCCACACCGCGGTGTCCGGTTCCGACGCCCTGGAGATGGCGGAGGATCTCGGCGGGCGGCTGGCCCACGTTCACCTTGCCGACGGGACGAGGGGCGGGCTGCCCGACGAGCACCTGGTCCCCGGCCGGGGCAGCCAGCCGTGCGGCCCGCTGCTCGAGCGGCTGCACGGCATGAACTACGCCGGCATGGTCGTGGTCGAGATCAGCACCAGGCGCGCGCTGAGCCCGCAGGAGCGGTACGCCGACCTCGAGGAATCCCTGGCTTATGCTCGTGAGCATCTGCGGGCGGCGAGCGCGGTCGGCTAGACCGGCCTGGCTCACCCGATGAACGGGCCAGGGTTGCGTTATGCCTCCAGAATGAGGGTCACCGGGCCGTCGTTGACCAGCGCGACCGCCATGTCGGCGCCGAACACCCCGGTCTGGACGCTGGCGCCAAGCGCGCGCAGCGCGTCAGCAAAGGCCGTCACGAGCGGCTCGGCGACCGCCCGGGGTGCCGCCGCCTGCCAGGTCGGCCGCCTGCCCTTGGCCGTCTGCGCGTACAGGGTGAACTGGCTGACGACTAGCAGCGGTGCCCCGGTATCGGCGCACGATTTCTCGCCGTCCAGAATCCTGAGGTGGTAAACCTTGCTGGCGAGGGTAGCCGCGGTCTGCCCGGTATCGTCGTGAGTGACTCCCACCAGGACGACCAGCCCGGGGGCGGGCAGCTCGCCGACCACCGCGCCGGCTACCGATACGCTCGCCTGACTAGCACGTTGGACAACAGTTCGCACGAGAAGGCATTCTCCGCTGATGACCGCTGAACGCAGCAGCCGGCCCGCCGCCAAGGCGGGGCCGGCGACGATGATCACCGTCGCCCCGACCGGGGCCGAGCTCGAAAAGTCGGCGGTGCCGCCGCTCCCGGTAACTCTGGAAGAGCTCGTCACCACCGCCAAGGAGTGCCGCGAGGCGGGCGCGGCGATTATCCACGTGCACATCAGGGGCTCCAGCGCGCAGCCGACGCTGGACCTGTCCCGGCTGAAGGACACGGTGCACGCGCTGCGCGAGTCGACCGACCTGATCGTGCAGCTGTCGACCGGCGGCGCGGTCACCGACCCGTTCGAACGCCGGCTCGCGGTGCTCGACGCGGCGCCGGACGGCTGCTCGCTGACCTGCGGGACGGTGAACTTCGGCGACGAGGTCTTCATGAACCCGTGGCCGTTCATGTGCGAGCTCTACGTCAGGACGCAAGAGCGTGGCGTGGTGCCCGAGTTCGAGCTGTTCGACCTGGGGCACGTGGCCGCGCTGCACCGCCTGCTCGACAAGTACGGCCCGCCGTTCGGCGGGCACGTGCACTGTGACCTGGTGATGGGAGTTCCCGGCGGGATGCCGGGCGATGCGGCAACGCTGGTCCAGGCCGTGGCGGCGCTGCCGGCCGGAGCAACCTGGTCGGCGACGGGGGTCGGCCGGACCTCGCTGCCGGTGATGTTCGCGGCGCTGGCGGCCGGCGGGCAGCTGCGGGTCGGGATGGAGGACACGATCACGTTCTCCCGCGGCCGGCCGGTGCGGAGCAACGCCGAGCTTGTCGAGCGGGCCGCGACGCTGGCCGACCTGGCTCAGCGGCCCGCGATGACGCCGGACCAGGCCAGGGCGATGCTCGGGATTCCCGATCGGCACTGACGCCGGGGCCAATCCGGTCCTCGCCGAGGTAGTCAGGTCCGGGATCGTCGAGTCGCGGCATCGGGGATCGCTCGTGGTCCTCGGCCGGGACGGGTCGGTCCTGCTGGCCGCCGGCGTGGTCGACCAGCCGATGTTCCCGAGGTCGTCGAACAAGCCGATGCAGGCGGCAGCGATGCTGCGGTGCGGGCTCGAACTCGACGGCCGCCTGCTCGCGCTAGCCGCCGCCAGTCACTCAGGCGAGGAGTTCCACGTCGCCGGAGTGCGCGAGATCCTGGCCCGGGCCGGGCTGACCGAGTCCGGCCTGCAGTGCCCGCCCGACCTGCCGCTCGACGACGCGGCCGCGACGGCGTGGCTGCGGGCGGGCGGCGTCGCCGACCGGGTGCACATGAACTGCTCGGGCAAGCACGCGGCGATGCTGGCGTCCTGCGCCGCCGCGGGCTGGCCGACCGCGAGCTACCGCGACCCCGATCACCCGCTCCAGGTCGAGATCAGGCGGGAAGTCGAGCGGCTGGCCGGAGAGCCGGTAACCGCGATCGGCGTCGACGGCTGCGGGGCGCCGCTGCTGGCGATCTCGGCGGCCGGGCTGGCCATGGCATTCCGGGCCCTGGTGCTGGCCGAGCCCGGTTCGGCCGAGCGTCGGGTCGCCGACGCGATGCGGGCCAACCCGGCCTGGGCCTCGGGCACCACCAGGCCGGAGGCCGCCCTGGTGGGCGGAGTACCCGGGCTGCTGATGAAGTCCGGCGCCGAGGGCGTCTGCGCGCTCGCGCTGGCGGACGGGCGAGCGGCCGCGGTGAAGTTCGACGACGGAGCGCAGCGGCCAGTCGCGCCGCTGATGGCCGCGCTGCTGCGCGACCTGCTCGGCTCCGATCCGGCTCTGGGTCCTGACGGGCAGGCTGTCCTCGCCCGGCTCGCGACCACACCCGTGACCGGTGGCGGCACGCCGGTTGGCGAGATCCGTGCCGTGCTCCCGCCGCGCGGGCAGGGCTAGTTGCTATTGCCTGCGCGCCTGGTGAGACTGGCAGCATGAGCCCGGTCAATGTCAGCTCCATCGGTTCCTACATCCGTGAGCAGCGGGAGCAGGCCAAGATCTCGATTCGCCAGCTGGCCCAGGCGGCGGGCGTGTCCAACCCGTATCTGAGCCAGGTGGAACGCGGGCTCCGCCGGCCGAGTGCCGACCTTCTTGCCCAGATCGCGAAAGGCCTGCGAGTCTCGGCGGAGGCACTCTACGTTCAGGCCGGGATCCTCGATGAGGACAACGAAGCCGAGTCCACCGTCACCGAGGCAATCATGGCGGACCCGGAGATCACCGAACGGCAGAAGCGGATGCTGATCGACATCTACGAGTCGTTCCGCAAGGAGGTCAGGGCCGAGGCCCAAGCGGCCGCCGAAGGGCGCGTGCCTGCCGACGGTCGGGTCGCTGCCGACGAAGCGGGCGAACCTCGTGAACCCGGCCAAGCTGGCCAAGCTGGCGAGCCAGGTCAAGCTGGCGAACCCGGCCAAGCTGGCGAACCCGGCGATCCGGTCGCCGAGGCGGTGGCCGAGTCCGGCCACGACCCGGTGGTAGAGGTGGTCGCGGCGGCGGAGGCCGAGCCGTGGACGGATCCGCCGGCCGCCGCGACCGGGTAAGTTGGCACCGTGCACACTACGAACGCACTCGGCATTAACGCACTCGGCCCGCTCCAGTGGCTGAACTGGATTCTGCTGGTCGCTGCCCTGGTCGTCGAGGCCTGGGCGTTCATCGACGCGGTGCGGCGCCCCACGGGCGCCTTCCCGGCCGCGGGCAAGCGGACCAAGTCCCTGTGGCTGATCATCACCGGCGTAGCGCTGGCCGTCGGGTTGTTCAGCGCGGCCTACGATGTCTCGCTGATCAGCATCCTGCCGATCGTCGCGTTCATCGCGGCGGCGATCTACCTGACGGACGTGCGCCCGAAGGTACGCGAGATCGGCAGCGGCGGCTCGTCCCACCAGGGTCCCTACGGCCCCTGGTAGTCCGCTCGCCGTCGCAGCGCCAGACTATGCTGCGGAGCTATGAGTGATGCGCGATGACCGAGACCACCTGGCGAACGCACCGGCTCGAGCTCGACGATCAGAGCCTGCGCGAGTGGGACGCGACCGTGCTGGCCTGCGGGGAGGACGGCATCGTCCTCGACCGGTCGGCCTTCTACCCGGGCGGCGGTGGCCAGCCGCCGGACCACGGAGTCCTGCTCTGGGGCGGCGTGCAGACCCGCATCGCCGGCGCGCGCAAGGGCGACGACCTGTACCTGATCCCGGCCGAGGGTGATCCGGTGCCGCCGCCAGGGACCGCGGTCCGCGGCGCGATCGAGGATGACCGGCGGACCGCCCTGATGCGCACGCACTCGGGCCTGCACGTCCTGTGCGGCGTTGTCTACCGCGACTACGGCTCGCTGGTAACCGGCGGCAACATGGAGCCGTTCGCGGCCCGGATGGACTTCGACCTTCCGCAGCTGCCCGACGGCTTCAGGGACGCCGTGGAGGCGGCCTGCAACGCCGAGATCCAAGCCGGCCGTCGGATCGACGTGCGGGTGCTGCCCCGCGACGACGCCTTCGCCATCCCCGACATCATCCGCACCGCGACGAACCTGGTCCCGGCCGAAGTCAAGGAAGTCAGGATCGTCGACATCGTCGGCCTCGACCAGCAGGCCGACGGCGGGACGCACGTCGCGTCGACGGCCCAGATCGGCCGGATCGAGGTCGTCAAGATCGAGAACAAGGGCAAGGGATTCCGCCGCCTGCGGATCCGCATCGCGGACTAGAGCCCGCGGTTCACAACGGCAGCAGCAGGGCGACGGCTGGCGCGACCACGAGCAGTGCCGCGATCGCGCCAAGCAGCATGACGGCGATAACGGGGAGCCCGGGCGGCGGTCTGAGCAGGCGGGTAACTCTGGCTGCGAGTTCGCAGTCCAGCCTGGCCGTCGAGCCGGTCCGGCCCGACGCCGCGGCCGCGGCGCCGCCGGCGACAGCGAGGGTCCCGGCCGGGGCCGCGCCGCCGCCTGAGGCACCGACCCTGAGCAGAGCGGTCGCGAGTTCCCTGGCGGGCAGCAGCCTGCGGGCCCGGTCGTCGGCCATCATCTCGACCAGCAGCGCGACCTCCCGGTTCGCCTCCTGGGCGATGGCGCACCAGCGGAACGCCCGCAGCAGCGCGGTGAACGGCAGCAGCACGAGGTCGTGCCTGGCCCGCAGATGGGCCCGCTCGTGGGCCAGAACCGCGGCCAGCTCAGCCTGGTCGAGCAGGTCAAGCGCGCCGGCGCTGATCACGATGGCCGAGCGCAGGCCAGGCACGCAGTACGCGGCGGCGGCCGGATGATCCACGACGAGGGCGCCGGGGACCTTGGGGTCGTCGTGCGCGAGCAGCCTGAGCAGCGCCCGCTGCCGGTGCCTGGCCCGCAGCACGGCCGCCACCGCGGCGACCAGGATCCAGCACAGCAGAGTCAGCAGCAAGATCCCGGCCGTCAGCGACAGGACGCGCAGGCCGCTGAGCACGTCCCAGCGCCGGGTGGCGGCGGTGTCGGTGCCCAGCAGCAGGCTCGCCGCGCGCGCGGCCGCTCCGGCCACGCTGGGCAGCCCGATCCCGGCCTGGCCGTCGAGGCCGGCCGCTCCGAAGCCAGCCAGCGCGCCGACCGTCGCCACGCCCCAGCCGAGCCCGATGGCCTGCCAGAGGGCAATGGCCACGGCGGGCGACCGCGGACCAGCGGAACGCCCGCAGCAGCGCGGTGAACGGCAACAGCACCAGATCATGCCGTTCCCGCAGATGAGCCCGTTCGTGCGCGAGCACGGCCGCTAGCTCGGCCTGGTCGAGCAGTTCCAGGGTGCCCGCGCTGATCACGATCCGGGACCTGAGGCCCGGAACGCAGTAGGCGGCCGCAGCCGGATGATCAACCACGAGCGCGCCGGGTACCTTGGGGTCGCC
>JADGPC010000088.1 GCA_017882645.1 Streptosporangiales bacterium
GGACTTCCCGGCATCGGGGCCTCCAGCACTGGGCCCCCTTGCACTAGGCCCCTTTGCCTTCGACGGCCCGGCTGGACCGGCCGGGCCACCGCCGGGCGTCCCGCCCGGTGCCCGCTACACCAGCAATGGCCACGGATCGACGCACGGTGAGAACGAGCGCGGTACGCAACGGCGCGGCAACGTCCTGCTCGTGCTCGGCTGCTGCCTGGCAGCGATCGTCCTGCTGGCCGGCGGCACGGCCATCGGCGACTACCTGGCCGGCCGCCGGCCACCGGCGGCGGGCAACAATCCGAGCACGGCCGGGAGCACGACGCCGGGCGCCGCTCCCGGCACCCGCCCGCCACCACCCGGCGCCTTGCTGCCGCCCGGCCCCAACGTGCGTCGCCAAGCACGCGAGACCGGGAAGCCGGCGATGGCCGTCAATCAGCTCACCGGCGACCCGAACACCACGTTCGTCATTCTTGGCGCGGGCTTCGCGCCCGGTACGCACCTCACCATCCAGCTGGTCGGGGTAGGCACCTCGCCCGACCACCCGCCAGTGGATTACGACGGGATCTTCAACTACGTGATCAACCAGAGCCACGAGTTCTTCCCTGGCCCGCTGCCTCCCCGGGCCTACCAAGTGGTGGTGAGAGCGCCCGGCGGCGCCCAGCGAACGGCCAGGTTCACGGTGAGCAACACCCCGCCCGGACCTGGCTAGGCACGGACATCAGATCACCTGGGTCCACCACAGGTCCTCTTGCCTGGAGCACCAGGCGGGGTCGCTGAATCTGGTCAGGTCATCGGGCGAGATGATGCCGTTCTCGATCAGGACCCCGACCGCGACCTCGTCGGATAGCCGAACGCCAGGGCGCACGAGTCCGCGCTCGATGATCTTGCGCCGGATTACCTTGAGATGCTCGCCGACGCGGGCAGCCAGCCGGTCGCGGTAGAGCGGATCGGTATCGAAGCACTCGATCTCATGCTGGGCGCCGGTCACCTCGAGGGCGCCTCGGGCGATCTCCGGTGTCCGCGGCAGCGGCATGGCGCGTGCCGGATCGATCAGCCATGGCCGGCACCAGATCAGGGCGACCAGGAACAGCTTCGTGTTCGGGTCGAGGTAGAGCGGCAGCAATGTCGGATCACCCCCGGCGATCCTGCCGCCAGCGGTCCGATCCACGTCACTCAGAAGCGCGCTTCCTGACACGACGGCCACCCGCAGCGGCTGACCCTCGTCCAGCATCGCTCGCGAGCCGACCAGCGCAGTTCCGCGGCGCACGAACCACCCGCCCGCGGGCTCGCTCCCCGGGTCCGTACGCGGCAGCCGGATCCGGAATCCGTCGCCCTCGGCATACAGCGCGTGCGTATAGCTGATGTTGGCCACCAGTGCGCCGCCTGCCAGGGCGCTGATGATCCCAGCTCGGCGCGAGAGTCCGCGCCCGGCCGAGAGGATCAGGTCGGCGTCCGGCCCGCGGCCGAAGACCAGGCTGGATCCCTCATGAACCGCGATCACACGTCCAGACGGGGTGGTGACGTGCGCCATCGCGCCGGCTGAATCGAGCGCCATTCCCTGCCCATCTGAGGTTGGGTTGTCCACACGCCTACGATGCGTCCCGCCATTCGCGGGCAATAGCCAGCGGCAGGTGACGTTTCCCGGTCAGACCCTGCAGGTCACGCCCGGATGGTGCGGTATTGCGAATTCTAGGCTCTCCACGGGTCGTATGTGCATCCCGGAGTTCGGGGATACCGCCGCTGGCGGACTGACGATTAGCTGTATTCGTCCAGAGCCGTACCGGGCCAAACGGTCCGGTTGAGGGAGTTTCGCTGAAATGACGTTAACCGACAATGCCGCCCAAGCGGCATCAGATGAAGAGGCGGTTGCCTTGAGCGCGACGATAGCTTTCGATAGCGACTGCCAGGCCAGCAGCCTGCCGTACTCCGGCAGGCATCGCAAGGCACCGCCAGGGATGCGCGCTGCCCTGCGCCTCGGCCGCCGCAGGGCAGCCGACGTATCCAGTCCGCCGCCAGCCGATGGTGAGGCGACGTTCCAGAGCCAGCAGGAAGCTCGGTTATCGCCGGCCAGCTGAGCTGCGCGGTCGAGGGGGTCGCGCAGCGCAGCGGATCGCGCAGCTAGCCTGCGCAGCGACGGAGGCCGCGGCCTCCCCGCCGGAGCCGCGGCCAGGCCAGCTAACCCGGAGCGCCGACCTGGCCGCTAGCCTCGACAGGTGCTGAGAGAGACCGATCTGACCATGGGCGACGGCCGCACGCTGCATGTCTACGACGCCGGCGGCGATGTCGCTCGTGGGGATTCGACCCGGCCGACGTCACCGCACCGGTCCTGCTCCTGCACGGTGGCCGGGACCGCGTTGTTCCGAGCTCGCACGGTGAATGGCTCGCCCGCCACTGCCTGGCGGCGGAACTGCGCCTGTTCCCTGACGACGGGCACATCTCGGTCCTCAACCACGGTGCCGACGCGCTGGACTGGCTGGCGGTGCAGGCCAGGCGGGACTGATCTCCGCGCCCCTGCGGACCAGCTGGCCGATGTCGGCCCACCCCAACGTCGGCCAGCAGCCGGTCCTGCGGATCGTTGCCGCCCGCCCAGTCGATGGTCTCGCAGAAACGCGCGCATAGTGCTGGCCGCCCGATCGGCACTGGCGCAGCGTGACCGCGAAATGGCTGCCGGTGACGATCTCACGGCCCGGTCCCAGGTCGCCCGCCCGGATCCGGGCCGCGGTGCCGTCAGTATCGGCGCACCGCGACCAGCCCGGATGGCGGGCCCTCTGCTCAGCCCAAGCCGGTCCGGAAGACGCGAGCGAGGTCCTGGACTGCGCCGGAGCGCCCCCCTCGCTTCTTATTACCAGTTTGGTGGCCGCAAAACGGATGAAATTGACGTGATCATGACGCGTAGTCGTGATAAGTCGATTACGAACCGCCCCGCCGCCGCGGCCATTCCGGCAGGAGGAGCACCGGCCCGAAGCCCGAGCCTGCCGACCGGTACGTCGCTGCGATGTCGTCGCCGTGACGAATCACGCACGCACCGAGCGGTCGAGCTGCGAGGCCGCGCCGACGCCGCGGTCCGTCCGCCATCGCCACGCCTGGTCACGGATCTGACGGCCGAGCGAGATCGGATCAACCGGACGATCACCGGCCTGGTCCGCTCCCGGGACGTCCTGAACAAGGTGATCGGCACCGCGTCGGGACAGCCGGGTCCTGATATACCGGGATCATGACAGCCCGTTCTGTTGCCGCTCAGATGCGGTCGGCCGCGGTGGCGCTGCTGCAGGCCCTGGACGACGAGCAGCGCCCGCACGCCGCGCTGTCGTTCGAGAACGAGGCGGCCCGGCGGTGGCTGGAGTACAGGCCAGCCCGGCGGCCGGGTGCCTGCCTCGCGGTGCTGAGCCCGGCCGGGCGGAAGGCCGCCCACCGGCTGCTGGCCACAGCGCTCAGTGACCGCGGCTACGCGCAGGCGATGGCGATCATCGCCCTGGAAGAGGTGCTGGACCGCCGGGAACGGTGGCAGCGCGGCCGGCACAGCGGCGACTACTGGGTGAGCATCTTCGGCGACCCGGCCGACGACGCGCCGTGGTCCTGGCGGTTCGAAGGGCACCACCTGTCGGTCACCATGACGCTGCTCGGCGACGACGTCTCGCCGGCACCGCTGTTCCTGGGCGCCAACCCGGCCTGCGTCAGCTATGCCGGCCTGGCCGTGTCCCGGCCGCTAGCCCCGGAGGAAGACCTGGCGCGGGCGCTGCTGCAGGAACTGGGCCCAGCGGGCCGGGCGGCCGCAGTCGTCGCCGACCGGGCCCCAGCCGACATCCGTACCGGCACCAGGCACCGGGTCGACCAGGCCATCCAGCCGCCCGGGATCGCCGCCAGCCGCCTCGCGCCGACGCCGCGGTCGATGCTCAGGCAGCTGGTCGCGCTGTACCTGGACCGCCTGCCCGCCGACCTGGCGGCACAGGAGGCGGCCCGCACCGACGGCAGCGAGCTGCTGTTCGCCTGGGAAGGACCGGCCATGCCGGGCACCCGGCACTACTACCGGGTCCAGGGCGACGACCTGCTGATCGAGTACGACAACACGACCGACGACGGTAACCACGCGCACACGGTGCTGCGCCGCCCGCGCAGTGATTTCGGGGACGACATCCTGGCCGCTCACTACCGAGAGGTGCACGAGCCAGCCGCGGCGCCCGGCAACTGATCACGCCGGGCTGAGCGCCTTCGGGATAGCGCCGATAATGACCTCGTGCCCCGACTCGTCGATCACGCCATGGCCGCCGGCAGTCTCGCGCGATTGCGCCAGCCGGTGCTCGATCTGACCGACTTCGTTCTGCGGCCGTGGCATCCGTCGGACGTTCCGGCCGTCGCGGCTGCCTACGCCGAGCCCAGTATCCAGCGCTGGCACGTCCGGTCGCTGACCGAGGATGAGGCCCGGGCATGGATCGAGTCGTGGTCGGACCGATGGAGCCGGGACAGCGGTGGCGGCTGGGCCATCGCCGGCCCATCGTCCGGCCTGCTCGGACAGATCAGCCTGCGCCGGCTGGACCTGACGGACAGTATCGGAGAGGTGTCCTACTGGGTGGTCCCCGCGGCCCGGGGCCGCCGGGTGGCCACGCGAGCCCTGTGCGCGCTGAGCGGGTGGCTCTTCGATGCCGCCGCGCTGCACCGGCTTGAGCTCAGTCACTCCACCAGGAACCCCGCCTCCTGCCGGGTTGCCGGCAACGCCGGCTACCTGCTCGAGGGGACGAAACGGCGCGAGGCACTGCACACCGACGGCTGGCACGACATGCACATCCATGCCCGGCTGATCGACGATCCGCCGATGTGAGTCTCGCCCGGCGACTGAGAGCCTGCCAGCCGAAACGCTGTGGTTTCCACGTTCACACAATCGGGCCGGGCTCGTAGCGTCGCAGTCGGCGACGGAAGTGTCGCGGGTATTGCGGAGCGGGAGACGAGAATGTGAGTCGTCGAATGACTTTGATCGCGGGCGCAGCCGTGCTAGCTCTCGCGGGAAGTGGCACGGCCATCGCGGCCGTTGCCTCGGTGCCCGTGGGATCAGACGGCGTGATCTACGGGTGCTTTACCGACGCGGCGGCCCATGGCACGCACGCCCTCTTCCTGCAGGACCCGGGCACCTCCTGCCCGAAGGGCACCACGCCGGTGAGCTGGGCCCAGCAGGGACCGGCGGGGGCCGCGGGCCCGGCTGGCCCGCAAGGTCCGGCCGGCCCGGCCGGTGCCCAGGGCCCGGCCGGGCCAGCAGGACCAAAGGGCGACACCGGGGCAGCCGGACCTAGCGGCCCGGCTGGCACGGGCTTGTCGTCGCTGGACGACCTCAGCGGGATTCCCTGTGATAACGGGCAGGGAACGACGTCGCTGGCCTATAACAGCGACGGCAGCGTCACTATCAAGTGCGCCTCCGCAAGTCCGAGTCCGAGTGCCTCGCCGTCGCCGAGCCCGACGATCACAGGACCGGGAGAGCCGAACAACCCGGTCGAGGTGGGAAACATAGGCTGCGACGAGACTGTCTCGAGGAATCCCGTGATTTCCGGCGCCGAAGGATTCCAGGGCGGCGGCGCCTGGTACAGGCTGACCTTCGTGCAGGACAGCAGCCAAGCCAAGGTGGTCATCGTCAGCCCCTACGCCAGGCGGAGCTACACCGACACGACAGCGACCACCTTCGCCGGAATCCTCGCCTATGCGGAGCACAACTTCGGGCTGGCTCCGCTCGGTCCCAACGACGCGCGGGCGTACCCGTTCAGCAAGGCGTTCAACTATCGGCAGGCGCCGCTCAGGCC
>JADGPC010000089.1 GCA_017882645.1 Streptosporangiales bacterium
ACCGGGCAGGCGACTTTCCCAAGCCCGCGGTGCATGTCCTCGGCACGGGCGAGTCGTCCGAGACCCCGTTGATCTCCCAGATGAAGGACTTCACCGAGTCGCAGGCCTTCCGGCTGGCCGGGCAGGCGGCGTTCGCGGAGGCCGGGATCACGACCGGCGACGTCGGCCACCTGATGATCTACGACGCGTTCGCGCACGTCCCGATCTACGGGCTCGAGGCGCTCGGATTCGTCGCCAAGGGCGAGGCCGGCGCGTTCATCTCCGATGGTCATACCGAGCCGGGCGGCTCGCTGCCGCTCAACACCAACGGCGGCGGGCTGTCCTACACCCACACCGGGATGTACGGCATGTTCGCGATCCAGGAGTCCGTTCGCCAGGTCCGCGGCGAGGCCGCGGCTCAGGTCGCCGGGCCGGACATCAGCGTGGTGCTCGGCAACGGCGGGATGTTCGCCACGTCCGGCGTGCTCGTGCTGGGCCGCAGTGCCCGCTAGCGGACCGTGATGTCGAACGTCACGACCGTGACCGACGGGCACGCTCTGGTGGCCTGTGTCATCCGCTTGCGCACGGCCTGACAGCGCAGGTCGTGGTACTTCCACGACATCGTGGTGGTACCGCGGGACCGGGCGAGCAGGGTGTGGAAGTACGGGACCCGGCAGCCGGTCATTCCGGCGGCACAGCTTCCCTCGTCGAAGTTGCCGGCCAGCCGGACCACCCGCGGGTCCGGGCGGCTGCCGGTCTGGTTCCAGTAGAACGGCCCGTCCGACGTGTCGACCTTGACGGAAAAGCGCTGGCCGGAGCTGACCGCGACCTTCACCACCTCGGCCGTGCCGGTCGCGGCGGCCGGCCGGAAGGGAATCGTCAGGAGTGCCACGACGCGGCCGTGATCCCGCGCGGCGGCGGGGCCGGCGCAGGCAGCGGCCGCGATCAGGCTGAGAACGGCGGCCAGGGCAATGCGCAGTTTCATCGGGACCATCTCCGAACAGGTGCTCACCTATCGGACGCCGCAGACGGCCGGTAGGTTCCCCGCCCGGCCGGTCGTTACTGTGGGACCCGTGACGGAGAATCGGGAATGGCCGGTCACCGATGGCGTGCTGGAGCTTGGTGACCTTCCGGCCGAAAAGGGCGGCGTGATTCGCGATGCCCGGCTCGCGTGGCAGGCGCACGGGACGCTGAACGACACCAGGGACAACGTGATCGTCTACCCGTGCAGCTACACCGCCGGCCATGACGACGAGGCCTGGCTGATCGGCCCGGACGGCGTGCTTGACCCTGGCCGGTGGTTCATCGTGATCCCCGACATGTTTTCCAACGGAGTGTCATCGGGAGCCGCCGATACGCCGGATTATCCAGCCGTTGTCACGATGGCCGACAACGTCCGCGCCCAGCATCGCCTGCTGACCGGGCATTTCGGCGTGAGCCGGCTGGCGGCCGCCTATGGCTTCTCGATGGGCGCCGGCCAGGCCTATCACTGGGCGGCCCGGTACCCGGGATTCGTCGAGCGCGCGATCGTGGTGTGCGGCAGCGCCAGGACGTCGCTGCATAACCAGGTGTTCCTGTCCGGCCTGCTGCGGACTCTGGAGGCCGCGCCCGAGTACCTGGGCAGCGGCCAGTTCTCGGCCGAGCCGGCGGCCGCGCTGCGAGCCTTCGCGCACATCTACGCCGGCTGGGGGCTGAGCCAGGATTTCTACCGGGAGCGGCTGTTCGAGACCGCGCTCGGCGCTGCCGACCTGGACTCCTTCCTTAAGTCCGACTGGGAGGACTCGTTTGCCGCCTGCCTGGCAGCCAACCTGTACGCCCAGGCGCTGACCTGGCTGCACGCCGACATCAGCGCCAGCGACCGGTACGGCGGAGACCTGGCCAAGGCCCTGCAGGCGATAACGGCCCGCGTGCTGCTGATGCCGAGTGCGACCGACCTGTACTTCCGGGTGGCCGACAACGAGGCCGAGCTCGCCTGCCTGCGCAGCGCAGAGCTGGCGACGATACCGAGCAGCTGGGGCCACCGGGCGGGCAGCCCGGCCGGGATACCAGCCGAGCTGGAGTTCCTGACCAGGAATGTCCGCGCCTGGCTCGACCGCTGAGCGTCCTGGCTGACCGGCCAGCCGGCCCCGGCTAGCCGGCCGCCGGCGCGGTCAGCTCGAGCTGGACGCCGTCCGGGTCCTCGAACGGGAGCACGTCGATGCCGAAGGTCGCCAGCGTGGTGATCTCGCCGTGCGTGACGCCGTGGGAGTCGAAGAGCGCAAGCGCCTGCTCCAGGTCGCCCCGGCCGGGGACGCCGAAGCTGAGATGGTCCAGGCCGACCCGGTCCGGGTCGAAGCGGTCGCCGGCCGACGCCATCGGCCGCAGGCCTAGCAGCAGGTTGCCGCGGATCAGGACCACGCCGCCGAACAGGATCTTGAAAACCTCCTCGGCTGACGGGTCGTCAGGCGGCGGCGACTCGGCCGCGACGTCGAAGCCGAGCAGGCCGGTGTAGAACCGCCTGCTCCGGTCCAGGTCGGTCACGGTCAGCCGCAGGTGGTGGATACCGTCGGCGGCGATTGGCATGGCATCCTCCTGCGGGGCCGGAAGCGAGCAATGGACTCAGTATCGTCCGATCGGTCCCGCATCAGCTAGCCCCGTTAGGGTGGTCTGCGGCGGTGCATCACGCCGCCGCGTCAACGGTGACGAGGAGGCCAGGTGGCGGACGTAGCGATTGTCGGCGGCAGGGTAGTCCCTATTGTCGGACCCGCGATTGAAGGCGGAACGGTCCTGATCCGCAGCGGCAAGATCAGCGAGGTCGGCGACGCCGTGAGCGTTCCGGACGGTGTCCGGGTTGTCGACGCGGCCGGATCCTGGGTGCTGCCCGGGTTCATCGAGGCGCACGGGCACGTCGGCGTCAGCGAGGAGGCCGAAGGCTGGGCCGGCCAGGACACCAACGAGATGACCGAGCCGGTCACCGCGCACGTGCGCGCCATCGACGCGATCAACCCGGCGGACCTGGGCTTCCGTGACGCGATCAGCGGGGGAGTGCTCGCCGTCAACGTCAACCCGGGTTCGGGTAACCCGATCGGCGGCCAGACGGTCGCGCTCAAGTGCTGGGGGCGCACCGTCGACCAGATGGCGCTGCGGCAGCCGTCGGGCATGAAGGCAGCACTGGGCGAGAACCCGAAGCGCGTGTACGGCGAGCAGAAGAAGACCCCGAGCACCCGCCTTGGCACGGCCGCGGTGATCCGGGGCGCCCTGGTCGACGCGGCCAACTACCTGCAGCGCATCGACGCCGAGCAGGCCAAGCCGGAGGCCGAGCGCAAGCCGGTCGACCGCGACCTGAAGCTGGAGGCGCTGGGCAAGGTGCTGCGCCGGGAGATCCCCTGGCGCCAGCACTGTCACCGGGCCGACGACATCGCCACCGCGATCAGGATTGCTGACGAGTTCGGTTACGACCTGGTCATCGACCACGGCACCGAGGCGCACCTGCTCGCCGACATCATCGCGGCCCGTGGCATCCCGGTCATCATCGGGCCGCTCTTCACCAGCCGGTCCAAGGTCGAGCTGCGAAACCGGTCGCTGGCCAATCCCGGCCGCCTGGGCAGGGCAGGCGTCACGATCGCGATCACCACCGACCACCCCGTGGTGCCGATCAACTTCCTCGTCCACCAGGCGTCGCTGGCCGTCAAGGACGGCCTGGACCGGGACACCGCGCTGGCCGCGCTGACCATCAACCCGGCCAGGATCGTCGGGATTGACGACCGGCTCGGTTCCATCGAGCCGGGCAAGGACGCCGACCTGGTGCTCTGGTCAGGTGATCCGCTCGACGTGCTCAGCCGGGCCGAGCGCGCGTTCATGGACGGCGTCGAGATCTACCGCTACGAGGCCGGCGAGGCGCGCTTCGCCGACTTGTAACGGACCGGTCCCATCCGGCGTGCCGTTCTGGACCACCATCACTGTACAGTGTAGATTGCGCCGTAGTAGAACGTGTTCTAGTCGCGGGCGTCTGCCGAGATGCGGCTGACCTGGGCAGTCCGGCCCTCGCGACCCCATGATGTCCGGCGGGTGAGCTTGTCTTCAGGCTGGCTCACCCGCCGGCTACCAGCCAGGGCCGGAATCAGGGCCCGGCCGGGCCAAGTCCGGCCGCGGGGCGGTACGAGCCGATGATGTCGGCCGCCGTCGGGTTCGGCTGCGTCGCCACCCGGGCGGCCGAGTCCCGGCCGAACTCCTTGAAGGCCGCCAGCGCGGGCAGCGGATTCGAACCGTCGGGCGTGTCGGCCGAGGACATATGGACGAACGACACGCCGTCGGCCAGGCGCACGACCTTGTACTCCACGTTGCCCGGGCGCTCGGCGTTCAGTTGCTCGAAGATTGCCTCGATCAGGCGGACGTGCTCGGCCAGTGCTTCCGGCTTCACCTGATAGCTCACGACCACGCTGGTGATCATGCGGCGCTCCGATCCTGGGTAAGTAGCATCTTGCTACTGGCGAACCTAGCAGCAGTCAGTAGCATGATGCAATGCACAAGGCGAACCTCGCTGCCCTGCCCTGCTCGCTGGCCAGGACCCTGCAGATCGTCGGCGAGTGGTGGACGCTGCTCGTGCTGCGCGACGTCTGCTTCGGCTGGAACCGGTTCGAGGAGATCCACGACCACCTCGGCATCGCCCGCAACATCCTGAAGGCACGCCTTGACACGCTGATCGAGCACGGGCTGGTCGAGCGACGTCGCTACCAGAGCCATCCGGACCGCTACGAGTACCTGCCGACCGAGAAAGGCCGCGACCTGGTGCCCGCGCTGCTAGCCCTGGTCGCCTGGGGTGACCGGTGGACGGCGGCCGACGGGCCGCCCATCCTGTTCGCGCACCGCCCGTGCGGCCACGACACCGTCGCGACGGTGATCTGCTCGTCGTGTGCGGCCCCCCTGATCCGCGACGACATCGATATCCGCCCGGGACCGCTGGCCTGAGCCGCGCTGGAAAGGTAAGGCGCGATCCCAGCTTCCGGGATTACGGGCAATGAGCTTGATATGACTATGGCTGTGCTTCGGCATGTCCGCATGCGCCGTCTCGGGCTTGTCGCGCTCGAAGTACAGGAACTCTGAGTGCCAGGGCTCGTAGAGCTTGGTCACGATTCCCTGCTCGTCGTCGCAGAACACCGGCACGATCTCGTGGCACGCCGGGACTGTGGTGTAAGTGCTCCACAGTGAGACGATGTTCAGGCCGTCCCCCTTCGTCGCGGCCTGCATGCTGCCGATTACGGATTCCTTGTTCTCGACGTAGTGGAGAACACCGTTGCAGATGACCACGTCATATTCGCCGGGCGGGTCGAAATGGCCGATGTCGGCAACGAGCACGTTGACCTTCACGTCGGCCTCGCTGGCGAAGCGGGCAATCTTCGTGGCGGCAACCGGGCTTATCTCTACCGCATCGACCTGATAGCCGAGCATGGCCAGGCGGATCGAGTCAGTACCTTCCCCGGCGCCGAGATCGAGGGCGCGGCCAGGAGGCCGCTCCTTGATCACGCGCAGCAGCATCTGGGTCAGAAGCGAGCACGGGTACGCCTCGGCGTGTCCCGCATAGCGATCACCGTCGCGCCACCAGAACCGTTCGTAGTCCCGGTAGACGTCGTCAAAGTAAGCAGCGGTCTGCACGGAGCTATCCAACACCCCCCGAAGCTGCGGACGCGACCGATGTGACTGACCGCGCCTCACGTGCCGACCCTCGCAGCGATCATAGCTCGATCGGAAGCGAGCGCATCAGGACCTCGTCCGAATAGAGCCTGGCCAGCCGCTCGCAGGCAGCCCGCATGCCCTCGTCGCGATCGAGCATCTCGAGCTGCCGCGATTTGTCGGCCACGCCGCTCTGCGCGTACATGGGTAGCAACACGGTGAAGAACGCGCGGTACTGCCAGCCGGACATGCCCGTGATCCGCACTTCCTTGCCCAGCGAGGTGCAGCTTTTGGTGGTCCGCTCAACCAGCTGGTCGATCTCCTCGGATGCGGCTCGTCGCCCGGCAGGCGGCAGCGCGGCCAGGCCGAGCAGCTCGGCCGCCAGCTCGTCGTAGCGATGCAGCGTCAGGTTGAGGGACACGATCTCGGCGGCCGATCTCAGGAGCCGGCCCGATAGATCCGTGAGCTCGCAGAGCCTCGAGGCGAGCCGAAGCGTGTGGTTCGCTCGGATGGCCAGCAGTTCGGGCAGCGGAAAGTGGTGCATCTCCGACAGGACAGGAAGATTGGCTTCGTCGGGCAGATCGAGCCGGTAGATGAAGAAGAACAGATTCTCCTTGTCATGATTCAGGTACCGGCCCGTCGTCCAGGGAAGCAGGGGCGGCGGCACGTCGTCCCCGCTCTCCTCCAGCACGCGGCGCTGTGCGGTCCGGATGACGTAGTCGGTACCGAGTTCCAAGGTCAGCGGCGCCGAGACGGCGCTGGCGCCGGGTGACTGCGAGTAGTCCTGCTGATAGATATGCCCGGACACGTGCGAGATCCGATTCAGCTCGCGGACCGCGTTGTCCTCGGTGCGCAGCTGGAGCAGCGGCTGAATCTGGCCGTCCCGCTGCTGGGTCGTGACCACCAGGACCAGCGGCAGCCAGGAGTCCTCATTAGAGCCGTCCTTCAGGATCTGGAGCCGCAGGCGCTGCTCTGTGCAGCGGAACTTCTCGCCACCCTTGGCCCCGATCGGCCGGCCGATCGGAACAGATCTGTTGTCCCTGATGCTGTTGCGGACGGTGTCCTCGAATGCGCCGGTCATGTACTCGTCGGCGAGGTCCTCGAACTCGAAGTAGAGCTGCTCGGCGGTCGCCCATTCCGGGCGGCGGATGATGAGCTGGACCCGGTGCGGACCGTCTGGCAGCTGAAAGAGCGTTCCAGTGAAAGGCGGCAGGAACGGTGACTCGAAGAGCTCCCAGCGAGCCGACGTTGTCCGGCGGAGCAGCATCCGCACTGACCTGCGTCCCCGGGTCATGGCCTGCCGGCGTTCCCTGACGGCCTCCCGGCGATTGGGCGACACCAGCCGCTCGTCGTTGACATAGCCGAGCAGCGCGTCGCTCAGGAAAACGATGCGCAGCGAGCTCCAGAAGGCGTCTGAGCGTCGCTCGCGTGCTCGTTTCAGCTCGAGAGCCCGCGCCAGGGCAGTTGCGAGCTGCTCGTGGGTGAACCCGATAATGGTGACATTCTTGGCGTCGGCCAGCAGCTGGACGAAGCGGTCAGCCCGCTCGCCGACGTATCCCGTGGAGACCTGAACTTCCCGGCGCGCTCCAACCGGACGGGCTTCCTCCGCGCCCAGCGCCGTGCGCTCGGCGGCATCGACGAACTGAAGCAGGAAGCCGGCGAAGGTGCGGAACGCGCTCACCCGCCGTTCCCTGAAGCGGACCTCACTCAGCTCTCCGGCATTTCGCTGGGCCAGGCTGAGCAGGTCGCCGGCGTTCAGCAGCACGGTCTGGGTCGAGTCACCGAAGAAGAGGTCCCGGATCAGGCTGGCGTCGGCCTGGTGTCCTTGCCTGGCGAGTTCCTCAGTCGCGTGCCGGAGCAGGGTTTTGATCTGCGCGACTCGATCAGGTCCTGGCAGCTGTCTGGCGCCGAGATATCTGCGGGCAAGCCACTCAAGGCCAGGTATCGGGACCGGGGCCTGCCTGTGGTTGTCGCGATCGAGCCACTCCAGTCCGCGCTGCCGGCAATGGCCGAGTTCGGCAGCGACCTGTTCCACTCCAGGAGAGGTTTCCTCGTAATGCCCCGACATCAACCTAGTTTTGCATGAGATTGCGGAATTGGAATATGGCATGCAGCCTTACCGCCTCGTTTGAACAATCCGCGGATCGGGCGGCGCGGGCTAAGTGCCTGGTTCGATGACGATCACCACCCTGCGGTCGCGCGGCTGCCCGCCAGGACGGCTGGGGGCGACCGGATCTGCGGCGCCGTGACCGGCCGCCAGGAGCCTGCTGGCCGCTACGCCATGGCGAATGAGCCAGGTGACCACGGCCTCAGCCCGCTTCCAGGACAGCGCGACGTTGCCGCCAGGGACCGGGACGTCGTCGGTGTACCCGTTGACGGTCGCTGTCGCATCCGGGTACCTGGTCATCAGCAGCCGCAGGACCGTCCGGAGCGTCGCGGCAGACGATTCCGGCAGCACGTACTGGGCCGGCCCGTAGCTGATGTGCGTCAGCGTGTACGAGACTGTCCCGTTCAGCCCGCGGCCGACGACGGCAGGCAGCTGCCCGTCAGTCGCCGGTCCGAGTACCGTCGCGCTGCTCGCCCCATCGGTCAGCAGGTCAGCCTGGAGCGAGGAGTCCGGACCGCCGCCCTCGCTGTCGTCGGCCACCACGACGGCTGACCCGCCCAGCTTGACATGCTGACTGGGCGCGAAGGTGGTCCCGCCGTTCAGGCCGAAGATGACGATCACCCGGCGGGTGCCCGTTCTCACGCCCGTCTCCTGCAGGGTGGCAATGGCGGTCACGGCGGTCGAGACGGCGGCGGCGAGGCCGCCGCCAGGCGAGCGGCGCTGCACGTCGGCGACCACGCCGCGCGCCGATCGCGCCGCCCAGGTCCCGAGTGCGCGGAGCTGGCGGAGCCGCAGCCTCGCCCGGTCGCGGCGTAGCAGGTCCGAGTAGGCGGCGCGAGCTCGCCGGTAGCTGGCGGCCTGGAAGGCCGTCGGATCCTTCGGCGCCTTCGGCGGCGCAGGCAGGTGCATGGTCAGCTGGCGCGGAGCGGCAAATGAGCCGAGCACCGTGTCGCTCGCGGGGCCGGCCGTACCACCGGCGGCACTGACCACGATGAGATGCTCGCCGGGGCGCGCGGTCATGATGATCATGCGCCGCAGCAGGGTCAGGTCGGCGGGGGATGACGTGCTCACGATCACGGTCAGGACCGCCGCCGGGTCCGACGGCCCGGCGAGCCTGACCGGCGTCGCGACTGTGGCCTCGCCCGGCGCGCAGCCGGCCGCCGCGGCGCCCATGGCCAGGATGGCGATGGCCGCCGGAATCCGGCGTCCCTTGTTCATCGCTCGTCCTTTCCGGCCAGGTGCATCCGGACGGCGTGCTCCATCGCAGCGAGCTGGCTCGCTGTGCAGGACTGGAGAAGTGAGGTCCTGAGCTGGCTCAGGTACGCGTCGGCGAGACGATCGCGCCTGGCGATCTGCGCCTGCACCGTGCCGCGCGCGGCCCGCGCCTTCCGCTCGAGCGCCAGCTTCCGCCGCCTGGCCTTCCACGCGGCGGCCGTTTCTGCCGCGCGCAAGGCGCGGTAGCCGAGCAGGACCAGGCAAGTCGTGACCGCGGTGAACAGCGCAGCTCCAATGACGGCAGTCACCGGCCCCTCGGTGCCGACCGTGATGAGGAACGAGTAGCGCAGCGCCCCGAGCATCGCCACGAAGGCGCCGAGGCCGCCGGCCAGGAGGCGCCACACGGCCCTTCGCTGCCGCTCCTGGTAGACATCGAGTGCGAGTTCGCCCGCCGCCAGTACGGCCAGGAACAGCACGGTCCACACCAGCGTCTCGCGTGGTCCGCCGCCGAGGGCTTGCGCCGCGAAGTTACAGGCCAGCCCATCAAGGGCGATGGTCAGTCCGGCCAGCAGAAGCTGCCTGACGCGGGGCGCCCCCCGGTCCTGATGCTCGGCCCGGATGAGGCGATGAGCGGCGTCTGCATCGGCGGCCAGTGACTCCGCGTCAGCTACCTCGTGCCGGGCATGACGGACAATGTCGGTGGCGTGCCTGACCCGTGACCACAGGTCCTCGTGCGCGCGGTTAGCGTTGTTGAAGGCGCGCACCGCGGACGTGGCGTCCTGCAGGCCGCCTGCCCACAGTGGCTGGCCGGATCGCGGTGCCTCCGGCGGCCGCGGCGGATCATGGCGTGCTCGGCTGACGCCATTGGGGAACTTGTGATCGATCGGCTGGTTCGTAGGCTTCAGCACGGGGTCCTTACCTTTCCCTGAGCACGTCGTGGTTCTCGAGACTCACGATGCGGCTGGGCTCGGGGAAATTCGAGGACGAAAGGGCCTGCATGAGCGTGAAAACGGTCTCCAGCGGCCGGAAAAGTCTTGCCGAGGTATTCCGCCGGTTTTACGGCAGAACCGGTACGCCGGCCAGCGCGGGCCGAGGCCAGCTGCGGGGTTAGGCCGGGTTTGCTGGCCGGGCAACGCTGGCCAGCCCGACGGGACCATAATGTCCCTCGGACAATCCGCAATCCTGCCCGAGGGGGATGCGTTGCGCGACGGTTTCAGCGGCGAGCTGTGGGACGGCATCACCGAGATCTATGCGGCGATCCTGGCCCACCCGTTCCTCGCCGGGATGACCGATGGCAGCCTGCCTGCTGACGCGTTCTCCTTCTATGTCGTCCAGGATGCGCTGTACCTGCGGCGCTACGCCCAGGCACTGGCGGCGGTGGCCGCCCACGCGCCGGACGCCGCGCAGACCGAGATGTTCGCCCGGCACGCGGCCGGCATCGTCGCGGTCGAGATGAGCCTGCACGACACGCTGCTGGCGGACCTGGACATCGATCCCGCTGCCGTCAACGTAACGCAGGAAGCCCCGACCACGCTGGCGTACAACAGCTACCTGCTGGCCGCGACGCAGGGCGGCTCGTATGCCGAGGGCGTCGGGACCGTGCTGCCGTGCTACTGGATCTACGGCGAGGTCGGCAAGCACCTGCTCGGCCGCGGCTCACCCAACCCCCGGTACCAGCGGTGGATCGACACCTACGGCGGCGACGAGTTCGACGCCGAGGTCCGTGACGTGCTGGCCGTCACCGACCGGCTGGGTCCCGAGCTATCGGCCGCCGAGCGCCAGAAGATACACCGGCACTTCCGCGCGACCAGCCGTTACGAGTGGATGTTCTGGGACATGGGCTACCGCCAGGAGACGTGGCCGGTCTAGCGGACGACGAGCGTGATGTCGGTGCCGGCCAGCGCCTTGCTGACCGGGCAGCCGCTCTTGGCCTCCTGCGCGATCCTGGCGAAGTCCTCGGCGCTGACGCCCTCGGCGGACCCGCTGACGGTCAGCGTGATGCCGCCGATCCGGAATCCGCCCGCGGGGTCGGGGCCGAGCCGGACATCCGCGGTGACCTCGAGCGACTGGCCGCTGCCGCCGGCCGCGCCAAGCAGGGCGGAGAACTGCATGGCGAAGCAGGCGGTGTGGGCCGCCGCGATCAGCTCTTCCGGGCTGGTGGTTCCGCCCGCGTCGTCCGCCGCGCGCTTCGGGAAGCTGACCTCGTAGCTGCCGACACCGGAACTGACCAGGGCCACGGTGCCGGTACCGTCCTCCAGGCCGCCGGTCCAGGTCGTGCGGGCGCTGCGCGTGGGCATGGGTTCTCCTTAGCTCGATATGTCGTGACGCTCCTACCTTGCCATTGCGGACTGGCTTAACCCGCCTTAACCCGTGGCGAGCTTGGCGTGATCCCAGGAGATGACCTTGCCGGGCTCGACGCGGTAGCCGTAGCGCTTGCTCGCCGCGTGCTCGACGTACCGGGTCAGCGCGCCCGGATCGGCGCTGGCCATCGGTCCGCCGATCACGGCGGTGATCCGGCGGCCGATCTCGGCCACCACGGCGGGGTCCTCGATCCGCCTGGCCGTGCCCTGGACGAGGACACCGCGCAGGTCGAAGTACTCCTCGCCGTCCTCGACCAGGCAGGAGATCCGCGGATCACGCTCCAGGTTGAGCGCCTTCTGCGACTTGCGGTAGGTCCAGAACGTGATCAGCCCGTCGACGATCACGTAGTACATGGTGACCAGGTGCGGGAACCCGTCCGGGCCGTTGGTGGCCAGCTGGACCTTGCGGCCGGCGGCGAGCAGCTCGGCCGCCTCGCCGGTGGTCATCGCGACCTGGTCGCGCTGCTTCACCGCGAGCCCCCGAATCCGATCGTCTGGTCGGCCAGGGAGAGCGTGTCCTCGCAGGCGAAGCCCGCCGCGTTCCCGTCGCCGGTGAAGGCCGGCCCGAGCGCGGCAGCGACCGAGTCCAGCGTCCACATGCTGTCGGCCGAGTTGGCCCGGAACACGGTCCGCACCCTGGGCGGGTCCATCACCGCCGCCACGCCGCCGTGCACCACGAACACCTCGCCGTTGATCCCGGCCGCGGCCGGGCCGGCCAGGTAGGTGACGAGCGGCGCGACGTGCTCGGGGGCCAGCGGGTCCACGGCGCCCTGCGGCGCCGCGCCCATCAGGTCGGCCGTCATGTCGGTCCTGGCTCGCGGGCAGATCGCGTTGGCGCGGACGCCATACCGTGCGCAACTGCGCGCCGTGGTGACAGTCAGCGCCGCGATGCCGGCCTTGGCGGCCGCGTAGTTCGGCTGGCCGGCCGAGCCGAGCAGGAACGCCTCCGACGAGGTGTTGATGATCCTGGCGTAGACCGGGCCGGCCGCCTGCTTGCTCTGCTCCCGCCAGTAGCCGGTCGCCAGCCGCGAGGTGATGAAGTGACCGCGCAGGTGCACCCGCAGCACCAGGTCCCACTCATCGGCGGACATCGTGAAGACCATCCGGTCCCTGAGCATGCCGGCGTTGTTGACCAGGATGTCGAGTCCGCCGAAGGAGCGCAGGGCGGCGGCCAGCATCGCCTCGCCGGTGGCCCAGTCGCCGACATCGCCCTCGCAGACGACGGCCTGGCCGCCGGCCGCGGTGATCTCATCGGCCACGGCGCGGACAGCGGGCCCCGGCAGGTCGTTGAGCACGACCCTGGCGCCGGCGCCGGCCAGCGCCATCGCCTCGGCCCGGCCCAGGCCGTTGCCGGCCCCGGTCACGATCGCCGTCCTGCCGTCCAGAGTCAGCCCGTCGGCCATGTTGAAGCTCCTCAAGAATTGGGTTTTCCTGTGCCGTTGCCCGTGCGGGCTGGTCCGCCCCTGGTCAGTAGCCGGGACCGGACAGGATCCCGCCATCGGCCACGAACTCGGTCCCCGTGCAGTATGACGAGTCGTCGGAGGCGAGGAACGCGACCAGCCGCGAGACCTCGACCGACTGGCCGAACCGGCCAAGCGGCAGGGCCTTCATGTACCGCTCGCCGCGCTCGGGATCCATGGTCTGCGCCGTGTCGAGTACCATCCGGGTCAGGATCCCGCCGGGGTGGACCGAGTTGGCCCGGATGCCGAGCCGCCCGAGTTCCTGCGCGGCGGCCTTGGTCATGCCGCGGACCGCGAACTTGCTGGCCGCGTAGGCCGAGCAGTCGGCGGCGCCGGTCAGCCCCTCGATCGAGGAGATGTTGACGATCGACCCGCCGCCCGCGGCCGTCATCGGCTCGATCACCGACTTCATCCCGAGCCAGCAGCCGACCGCGGTGATGTCCAGGACCCGGCGGAAGTCAGCCAGCGGCATCTCGCTGATCGAGGCGAACACCAGCACGCCCGCATTGTTGACCAGGACGTCGAGCTTGCCGAAGGTCTCGACGGCGGCGGCGACCGCGGCCGCCCAGTCGGCCTCGCTGGTCACGTCGTGGTGCAGGTACCGGCAGACGTCGGGGCCGAGCTTGTCGGCGACGGCCTGGCCCTGCTCGTCGAGTATGTCGCCGAACACGACCTTGGCGCCCTCGGCGACGAAATGCCTGACGTGGGACTTGCCCATCCCTCTGGCGCCGCCCGTGATCAGCGCCACCTTGCCATCTAGTCGGCCCATGCTGCGTCTCCGGGGAAGCTAGGAACCAAACGCTTGCTTGGTTGGAGGATAACAGCGCCTTCGCGACGCCGAGGAGCTAACCCAGCGGGTCAGTTTGTATACATATAGACGGAGCCGGCGTTGCCGCCGGCCAGCGATGCCAGAATGGGAGCCATGACTACCGGAACCGGAAGCCAGCGACAGCAGGACAGCGGCGTGCGGACAGCTAGCGGCCAGGCGCCCGCCATCGAGCTGCGGAATCTGCGCAAGCACTTCGGCCATGTCAGAGCCGTTCAGGGAATTGACCTGACCATCGAGCCGGGCGAAATCGTGGCATTGCTCGGGCCGAACGGCGCGGGAAAGACCACCACCATCGACATGATCCTCGGCTTGTCCCAGCCGACCGACGGCCAGGTCGCGGTCTACGGAATGCACCCGCGCGAGGCCATCAACCGAGGGCTGGTATCCGCGGTGCTGCAGACCGGCGGCCTGCTGAAGGACCTCACAGTACGAGAGACCGCAAGGTATACGGCCAGTCTGTTCGCCAGCTCGAACTCGGTCGACGAGGCACTGACGCGAGCCGGAATCATCGACATCGCTGACCGCCGGGTGGGCAAGTGCTCGGGCGGCGAGCAGCAGCGCCTGCGGTTCGCGATGGCGCTGCTGCCCGATCCTGAGTTGCTGATCCTGGACGAGCCGACGACCGGAATGGACGTGGA
>JADGPC010000514.1 GCA_017882645.1 Streptosporangiales bacterium
CCGGCCGAAGGGGTACCCATCCAACGCGGCCAGCGACGGCGGCATCTCCGGCCTCTGGCGGATGCCGCGCTGGCAGCGAGGGTTCGATGCCAGCGGCAACAGCAGCGGTATCCCCTGCGGCGCGCTCCGCGGCGGTCTGTGCCGCGAAGTTCCCGACGTCTCGGCGCTCGCGGCCGCTGACTCCCTCGCCACTCCGGGCTACGCGATCTACGGCACGGCCGGAGTGTTCAACGGCCGCGGCTGGCAGAGCATCGGCGGTACGAGCCTCGCGTCGCCGCTGTGGGCCGCACTGGTCGCCCTCGCCGACCAGCAGGCTCCGACCCATCGCCTCGGCCTGGTGTCACCGGCGCTCTACCGGATCGACCGCGCCGATCCTGGCGCCTTCAACGACGTGACCGCCGGCGACAATAACTACCTGGCCAGGGCGGGCTCGCCGTCCAACGACACCTGCACCTACCGGGGCACGCACCACCTCCCGTGCTACCGGGCCACCCGCGGCTACGACCTGGCCACGGGCCTGGGCTCCCCGCGCGCCGGCCGCCTCACCGCCGACCTCGCCCGGCTGCCGCGCTGAGCCGGTCAGGCGGGCAGGACGGCCACGTCATACTGCTTGCAGCGCGGATCCCTGGTCACCAGGGTCAGGTCGTCACACCGTGCCTGAGCGACTAGCATCCGGTCGAAAGGATCTCGGTGCAGCGGGGGAAGACGGCCCGCGGCGATGGCATGGTCGAAGCGGATGGACAGCTCCCTGAATCCGCTGCCGCGGATCCGTTCTGGGAGCTCGGCCGGCTCAGCCAGCTTGCCGATCGCCTGCTTGATGCTGACTTCCCAGATGGTCGCTGCGCTGACCCAGATATCCGGCTCGTGGTCAAGCCGGGTCTTGATCTCCTCGGAGAGGGTCGGATCGTCGGTGAGCCACCAGAGCACCACGTGGGTATCGAGCAGCAGGCTCATGGCATCAGTCCGAAGTCATCAGCAATGGCCTCGTTGACCTCGTCGGAATCCCAGTCATCAGCGATCACCAGCTGGCCGCGAAGCGAGCCGCGCCCGCGCCGGTCAATCCGATGAGCCAGCGGGACGACCTTGGCGACCGGGTTTCCCGCGCGGCTGATGATGATTTCCTCGCCACGCTCCACTCGCTCGATGATCCGTGACAAGTTCGTCTTGGCATCGTGGATGTTGAACTGCGCGGCGGGCTCAGCTGACATGGAACCTCCTTAGCTAACAGGTTAGTCCATACGGGGGCGAAGGCGCCAGCGGAGACCCGCGCGGCAGCCTGGTGCGGCAGATGTCCGTAATGCATACTGAGTAGATGTTTGACCAGAAGACGCAGGCCGAGGCGATGATCCTCGATGACCTGGGCAGCGGAAACACCGTCAGCACGGACATGCGCGGCGTGGACTGGGACCACCACAAGTACATCCTTGAGGTCCGCCCGGCTGGCAAGGCTCCGTTCCGGATCGAGACGAAGGCCAAGGTGCCTATCTTCTCCGCGCCGCAGCCAGGCGACCTCGTCAAGGTCGCGTACGAGCACAAAAGCCACAAGACCGAGATCCAGGTTGAGGGCGACCCGCGGTACGACCCGAAGCTCATCCGCGAGAACAGGAAGCAGCAGAAAGCCGCGCGCGAGCAGGCCCTGCTGAGCGGCGCGCCGGTGCCCGCCGGTACCGGCGTCGTGCACCACATCGGCCGCGAGTTCGCCGAGGACGAGCCCCGGTGGGTCGTGCCCGAGATCTGCCCGGAGTGCGGCGCGCGGGTCGACCAGTCCGCGGCCTCGATCGCCGAGCATCCGAAGTGCGAGTACTGCGCCCGCCCGCTGCCCTGCCAGCCAGTTCTGTGATGCTGACGCCGGGACCCGGCGCCTGACTTTCGGCGCTGACCGAGCGTGACCGAGCTACGCACCGCTCACACCGCCGACCTGGACGCCGCGACCAGGACCGCGATCCGTGCCCTCATGGACGCGGCCTTCGGCGGCGTGAGTGATGACACCTTCGACAACGTGCTCGGCGGCATCCACGCGCTCGTCCTGGACGGAGCGGAACTCATCGGCCACGCCAGCGTCGTCCAGCGGCGGATGCTGCACGGCGGCCGGACCCTGCGGGCCGGGTACATCGAGGGCGTGGCCGTGCGCGCCGACCGCCGCCGCCAGGGTCACGGCGACTCGATGATGTCCGTGCTGGAACGCATCGTGCGATCGGGCTACCACCTCGGCGCCCTGGGCGCGAGCGCCGACGGCAGCCGGCTCTATACCGCGCGCGGCTGGCAGCTATGGCGCGGGCCGACGTCCGCGCTCACCCCGGACGGGATCCGCCGCACCGCGGAGGCGGACGGCGCCGTCTATGTCCTGCCCGTCTCGGCGCCGCTCGACCTGGACGGCGAGCTCATCTGCGCCTGGCGCCCCGCCGCGCTCTGGTGACCACCAACGCGGCAGCTGCGGACTCCGGACCCGGACGCGCCTCGGGTCAGCAGTTCATTTCAACAGCGATGGACCATCACTGTTGAACAGCCACGGCTATGGCGCATCGCTGTTGTAAGAGGCTGGAACTGGATCACATCAACGTGGGCAGGAAGACGTGGCAGCTGCTGCCGCGCACTCCAGGCCAGCTCTTCTGACGAGGGCTTGACCGACGTGATTCGCCGAGCGTTGCGGCTGCTGGCGCGCGAGGACTGGCTCAGGCAGGCGCGTGAGGACGCCGAGCGGCTGGCCGATGAGGATCTGTCCGCCGAGCAGGACGCCTGGTGATCCGGTGCGCCGTTTACCGCGTGGATCTCGGCGAGGCCAAGCGTGGGCATGACCAGCGAGGCAGGCGCTACGGCCTAGCCGTCAGCCCGAGTTCGATGGCGTGGAGCGTCGCGACCATCGTGCCGACCTCGCGGAGCGCTCGGGCGGCGGTGTTCCGCCCGACGCTTGAACTGCTCGGCGTGCCGACACGATTCCTGATCGACCAGATCAGAGCCCTAGACACCGAGTACATCGACGGCGAGCCGGTCGCCTACCTGGAGCGGGACGAGATGGCGGAGGTCGAGCACGCTCTCGCCAGGTACCTGGGTCTGGGACTGTGAGATACGCCAGCGTCCAAGAGTTCGATCCCATCCGGCAGCGCGCATGGTTCCCCGAGCGGGGCAGCGACCTGCTAGCCAGTGCGGGCTAGTCAGACGTCAAAGCCGAATTCGGCGGCGTCGGACACCCCCAGCACTGGGTGACGGCCGTCAGGACGCTGCCGCGAGGACGCGGCCCGGGGACCGTGCTAGCCGTACCTCAGGTCGGGTATCCGCACGGTGGATCTCGTGCTCGCGCGCGGCGAGCATGGAGATGCGGGTGACCGGAGTGGCCGGCACCGCAGGTCACAGGAGGCATCCGATGCACGTGCTAGCTGACAATGTTCGTCCCTCGCAGCCCGTCCTGATGAGATTCCTGGTCAGGTCATGGGAATACCGCAACCCCCGGGTGTGGGTGCGTGTGCGCGTCGCCTGCGGCATCTTCAACGTCGTCCTGGGCGTCGGTTTGCTCGCTTCCGCCCACTGGCTGGGGCCGCTAACTTGGCTGGCAGCGCTGCCGCTTGCGGGGGCCGCGCTGATCTTCTGGACTGTCTACCGCCTGCAGACCAGCCTCCGGAGCTAGCTTGGCCAGCAACGCCCGTTCCTCGCAGCCCGTCCTGATGAGATTCCTGGTCAGGTCACTGGAATACCGCAACCCCCAGGTGTGGATCCGTGTGCGCGCTGCCTGCGGTATCTTCAACGTCGCCCTGGCCGTCCTCTTGCTCGCTTCCGTCCACCAGCTGGGGCCGCTGACCTGGCTGGCAGCGCTGCCGCTAGCAGGAGCGGCGCTGATCTTCTGGACCGTCTACCGCCTGCAGCAGGACAGCATCCGCCGGGTACGTGAGCTGGAGCAGTCGCGAACTCACTTGGTGGAGGACTCAGCGGCGAGGCTGCGCCGGATCGAGCGGGATCTGCACGACGGAGCGCAGGCGCAGATGGTCGCCGTCGCCATGAAGCTGGGCCTGGCCAGGGAGAAGCTCGGCGGCGCGATCGACGGGACCGTGCCGCCCGACCTGGAGCGGATCCTTGAGCTGGTCGGCACGGCCCACCACGGCGCCAAGCAGGCCATCGCCGAGCTGCGCGACCTGGCCCGCGGCATCCACCCGTCGGTGCTCGACCACGGCCTCGGCACCGCGCTCAGCACCCTCGCCGCGCGCGGCGACGTACCCGTTGAGCTTGTCGTGGACCTGCCTGAGCGTCCGTCGGCCGCGATCGAGACCATCGCCTACTTCTGCGCGGCGGAATTGCTCACCAACGTCAGCAAGCACAGCGGCGCCCGGCATGCCACCCTGGAGGCAGTCCGCGCGGGCGGGCTGCTGCAGCTGCGGGTCAGCGACGACGGCTCCGGCGGCGCCCGCCTCGAGGCCAGCGGCGGCCTGGCCGGCCTCGCCGAGCGCATCAGGACCGTGGACGGCAGGCTGCAGGTTAGCAGCCCGCCCGGAGGTCCCACGGTGGTCACCGTCGAGCTGCCGTCCCATGCCTGACCGAACTGGAGCGCCCGATGCGGATAGTGATCGCCGAGGACTCAGCAGTAGTCCGGGCGGGCCTGGTCGAGATTCTGGCCGACCGCGGGCACGAGGTGGTCGCCGCCGTCGGCAACGCCGAGGACCTGCGGGCTGCGGTGGACGAGCACCAGCCGGACGTCACCGTGGTAGACGTCCGGATGCCGCCCGGCTACACCGATGAGGGACTGCGCGCCGCGATCGCGATCCGCCGCGACCACCCGGGGACCGGAGTGCTGGTGTTCTCCCAGTACATCGAGACGCGGTATGCGGCCGACCTGCTCGGCGCGGCGTCCGGCGCCGGTGCGGCGGGCGTCGGGTACCTGCTCAAGGACCGGGTGGCCGACGTCGGCGAGTTCGTCGAGGCGCTGAGTCGGGTGGCGGCCGGCGGTACCGCGCTCGACCCGGAGGTCGTGACGCAGCTTCTGGGCGCCAGTCGCCGCACCGACGGGCTCAGCGCGCTCACCGCGAGGGAGCGCGACGTGCTCGGCCTGATGGCGGAGGGCCGGTCCAACGGCGCGATCGCCGGGCTTCTCGTGGTCTCAGAGCGGTCCGTGGAAAAGCACGTCGGGAACATTTTCAGCAAGCTCGGCCTGGCCCCGTCGGACGCCGATCACCGCCGGGTGCTCGCCGTCCTCCGCTACCTGGAGTCCTGACCAGCGACACCGCTGGTCACCTCCTTCCACTTCCGGCCCGTCCAGCGCTCGATCTGCGGGTTAAAGGAGGGGTTGCCGGTGCTGTACCGGCCCGCCGCCCAGACGTCTGACGACGACGAGGCGGACACCGCATCGAGGAGACTCTGATCACCTGCCGAGCCGGCGGAGCCGCCAGGGCTCGGGCTGGCCACCTGCTTCCACGCCGGGCCGTTCCAGTGCTCGGTCAGCGTCTTGACCGCCGGCTCGAAGCGAGTCTGCGTGAAGTAGTAGCCCGCTGCCCAGGCACCGGACGCCCCAGCGATGGTGACCGCCGTCAGGAGACTGCCGCGAGAACCTCGCGGCCTGGGACTGGCTGCGCCCAGCGCTGATCGCCTTGCAACGCGTCGAGTTGCCACTATCGCGCTTCGCTGCCCGGCCGTTCCAGTGCGCGACCCACGGTCTGGCGGCAGCGGCGGTGCCGCTTGCCCCTGCTGCGGAGGTGACGCGAGCCGCTCACCTCAGCCGCTTAGCTGTGCCGGAAGTCGACGACGTCGCCGTCGCGCATCACGTAGTCCTTGCCCTCGATCCTGGCCTTGCCCGCCGCCCGGGCGGCGGCGACCGACCCGGCCGCCATCAGGTCATCGAAGGAGATGATCTCCGCCTTGATGAAACCGCGCTGGAAGTCGCTGTGGATCACCCCGGCCGCCTCGGGCGCGGTCGCCTCGGCCTTGATCGTCCAGGCCCTGGCCTCCTTCGGGCCCGCGGTCAGGAAGGTGGACAGGCCGAGCGCC
This sequence comes from Streptosporangiales bacterium, assembly GCA_017882645.1. GTDB lineage: Bacteria > Actinomycetota > Actinomycetes > Streptosporangiales > Streptosporangiaceae > Chersky-822. Next base: position 5,968 of record JADGPC010000514.1, read on the forward strand.
GCGAAGCCCGCCCTGGCCAGCTGGTCCAGGCCCGGCTCCCCCAGGCCGAGCTCGGCGAGCAGCTCGGCCGCCTCGTCCGGTGGCAGGTCGGCGAGCTCGGCCTCGTCCTTGGCGTCCAGGAACACCGACTCGGCGGGCGCCACCAGCTTGGCCAGCCGGTCGCGCAGCGCGTCGTCGGCCAGCTCCCCGTCGCCAAGGAACTCAGCGTCGACGTTGAACGCGTACAGGAACGGCTTGGCGGTCAGCAGGGACAGCTCGCGCAGGTGCGCGAGGTCGATGCCTGCCGCAGCGGCCCCGGCGGACAGCGTGGATCCCTGGTCGAGAACCTGCTCCGCCCTGGCCGCGGCATCGGCCACGGCGATCCTTTCCGGATCCTTGGCGAATTTCGCTTCCTTGGCGAGTCGCGGCACGGCCTTCTCCAGCGTCTGGAGGTCGGCCAGGATCAGCTCGGTCGCGATCGTCTCGATGTCACGCTCCGGCGACACGTCGCCGTCGACGTGGCTCACGTCGGGGTCGGTAAAGACCCGCACGACCTGGCAGATCGCGTCCGTCTCGCGGATATGGGCGAGGAACTGGTTGCCGAGTCCCTGGCCCTGCGAGGCGCCGCGGACCAGCCCGGCGATGTCGACGAACCGCACCGTGGCCGGCACCACCCTGGCCGAGTCGTACAGCCCGGCCAGCGCGTCCAGGCGCGGGTCAGGGATGCCGACCACGCCGACGTTGGGATCGATGGTGGCGAACGGGTAGTTGGACGCCAGCACGCTGGCCCGGGTCAGGGCGTTGAACAGGGTGGACTTGCCGACATTGGGCAGGCCGACGATTCCGATCTCAAGGCTCACCGGTCGAGTCTAGGCGCCCTGACGGGGTCGCCAGCCCGCGTGTCGGAGGCGCGGACTGTCGTAGCTGGCTGGAAACATGGCCGGATATGAACGCGATCCTGCTGCTGACCGGCCTCGCCGTCGGCGCGCTGCTCGGCGCCGTGATCGGCTTCCTCTATGCGCGCGCTCGCCTGGCCACCGTCACGGTGGATCTCACCGCCCAGGCTCGCGCCGCCGACGAGCGCGCCCGCGCGGCCCGCGACCAGGCGGCCCTGATCGACGGCTACCTGGCCGACCGGTTCCAGGCCCTGTCGGCGCAGGCTCTCGATGCCAGCCAGCAGCGGCTGGTCGAGGTCAGCGAGATCAGGATGCGCGCGGCGAACCTCAGCGCGGCCGGCGAGCTTGACTCCCGCCGGAACGCGGTCGAGCAGCTGGTCGAGCCCCTGCGGCAAACGCTGGCCAGGGTCGAAACGCAGCTGCGCGAGACCGAAGCGGCCAGGCAGAGCTCGCACGCGGCGCTGACCGAGCAGGTGAAGTTCGCCATGGCGACCTCCGAGCAGCTACGCACGCAGACCCAGGCCCTGGTCACCGCGCTGCGACGCCCCGAGGCGCGCGGCCGCTGGGGTGAGATGCAGCTTCGCCGGGTGGTCGAGCTGGCTGGCATGAGCGCCCGCTGCGACTTCGACGAGCAGGTCACCGTGACCGACGGCGACGGCGCAGCGGCACGCCCCGACATGGTCATCAGGCTCGCGGGCGGCAAGAACATCGTGGTGGACTCGAAGGTGTCGCTGGCCGCATACCTGGAGGCCGCGGAGACCAGCGACGATGAGGTACGCGAGGCCCGGCTCGGCGCGCATGGCCGGCACGTGAAGGAGCATGTCGACCGGCTCGCCGCGAAGTCGTACTGGTCGGCGCTGAGCCCCGCACCGGAGTTCGTCATACTGTTCATTCCCGGCGAGGCGTTCCTGGCTCCGGCCCTGGAACGCGAGCCCGCGCTGCTCGAGTACGCGATCACCCGCCGGGTCCATATCGCCACGCCGACGACTCTGGTCACCATGCTGCGGACCGCGCAGTACGCCTGGCAGCAGGAGGCGCTGTCAGAGAACGCGCGGGCCGTCTTCGACCTCGGCCGTGAACTGTACGACCGGCTGAACGGGCTCGGCGGCCACGTCGAGCTGGTGGGCAAGTCGCTGGCCGGCGCGGTCGCCGCCTACAACCGGGCGGTCGGCGCGCTGGAGAGCAGGGTCCTTGTCACGGCCCGCAAGCTGAACCAGCTTGGCGTCACCGACGCCACCCTGGCCGGGCCTGGCCCGGTTGAGGTATCGCCGCGGGCGCTCTCCGCTCCCGAGCTCATGACCGACGCCGCGCCGGCGCTCAGCGCAGTGGTCAAGCGGATGCCCGGCAGCCCGGCGCCCGAGCCGATTCAGGAGAACGGAGCGCACCCGCCCGTCCCGGCCCGGCAGGGCGAGACCCGGACGATCGGAGCAGTCAGTTGACCAGCCGGAGGAGCCTGCCGCAGTTCGCCTGGCCCGATCTATGGCCGCCGATGGGAGCCCGCGCGGCTGCCGTCGCCATGTTCTTCGTGTTTCTGCTCACCGACCTGACCGCCAGCTGGCTGCATGTGGTCGCGCTGACCGGATTCGGCTTCGCGGCGGGCAGCGCGGCGGCGGCGGGCCGCACCAGGCGGCACGAGCTGCTTCTCGTCGCAACCTCGCCGCCACTGATCTTCCTGGCCGCGGTGACGAGCGCCGAGCTCATCACGATGCACCTGAATCACGTGGCCGCCTCGGCCGGGCTGGTGCTCGCGGGCATCTTCCTGACGCTGAGCACGGCCGCGCCGTGGATGTTCGGCGGTCTGGCGGGGGCCCTGCTGATCGCGACCGTACGCGGGCTGCCGCAGTGCGTTCGCAAGTTGCAGCACGAGCTCTCGGGCACGGCGCTGCCCGGCGAGTGACCGCCGCGCTGCGACCGGACCGCGCGGCCCGCCCTAGTGTCTCGGCGGGCGCAGCTCGCGCGGCAGCGCGAAGGACATGTGCTCTGCCACGGCCTCGACCTCTTCGACCGCGCTAAAGCCGGCCTGCGCCAGCCGGTCGAGCACCTGGTCGACCAGTTCCTCGGGAACCGAAGCGCCGCTCGTCACCCCGACCGTGGTGGCGGATTCCAGCCAGGAAGGATCGATGGCCGCGCAGTCGTCGACCAGGTAAGCGGCGGTCGCGCCGGAATCGAGCGCGACCTCGACCAGCCGGACCGAGTTGGACGAGTTCGCCGAGCCGACCACGATCACCACGTCGGACTCCTTGGCGATCTGCTTCACCGCCACCTGTCGGTTCTGCGTCGCGTAGCAGATGTCGTCGCTCGGCGGGTCCATCAGCAGCGGAAGCCGGTCCCGCAGCGCCGCCACCGTCTGGGTCGTCTCGTCGACCGACAGCGTCGTCTGGGACAGCCAGACCACCTTGCCCGGATCACGAACCTCGATGCTGGCGGCGTCGGCCGGGCCGTCGACGAGCCGGATGTTCTCCGGCGCCTCGCCGGTCGTGCCGATGACCTCCTCGTGGCCTTCATGTCCGATCAGCAGGATGTCGTAGTCCTGGGCCGCGAACCGGCGCGCCTCGTTGTGCACCTTGGTGACCAGCGGGCAGGTCGCGTCGATAGTCCGCAGGCTGCGGTCCTTGGCTTCCTCGTGCACGCCAGGAGCGACGCCGTGTGCGGAGAAGACGACGACGGCCCCCTCGGGGACCTCGTCGGTCTCCGCCACGAAGATCGCGCCGCGCTGCTCGAGGGTTCGGACCACGTGCGTGTTGTGCACAATCTGCTTGCGCACGTAGACGGGCGCGCCGAACTGCTCGATCGCGCGCTCGACGGTCTGGACCGCACGATCAACACCCGCACAGTAGCCGCGTGGTTTCGCAAGCAGGACGCGCCTGGTCGGTTCGGACATGACATCCATGGTAGGCGAACTCCGCAGTCTCTCCGCGGCCCGGGCGTCTGCTCACCGGCGGCACGCCGTCGACAGAACTCCCGTCAGCAGCACTTATGCGGGACGATGTCGGGTGGAGGTCCGGGCGCGGAGGAGGTTGCCGCGGGCGCGACTGCGCGGCCCGGCCCTGGTTGAGGAGGCGACGATGGTGCGATTGCCGGACGCTGCGGGGCAGGTCAGGAATGCTCCGGTCAAGGCGATACGGGGGTTTTTCGCCGGAATCGGGCAGCTGCTGCTCGCCGCGGACCGCTTCCGCGCCGAGGAAGCCGAGCGCGAGCGGGCCGACGAGGAGCAGCACGATTCGCTCACGACGCTGATGCGCCAGACGGCCGCCCGGGACGGCCAGCGGACGGAGCCGCGCCGTTTCCGCTCGCTGGACTCGACCGGCAACGTCAGGGTGCTGACCGCCGCGGAGGTCGCCGCGGAGGCCGCTGCCGAGGCCGCTGCCGAGGCCGAGGCCGCCGACGTGTCGCCGGCAGCGGACCAGGCGGGAACGGACCAGCCAGCTGCGGCCGGCGGTTCGGCAGCGGCCGGCGGTTCGGCAGCGGCCAGCGGTTCGGCAGCGGCCGGCGGTTCGGCAGCTGGCCCGCGCACCGGGACTCGGGCCGCGGTGGCCGCTGTTCCCGCCGCCCGGACCGCGCCGGAACCAGCCGCCCCCGCGCAAGCGCCAGCCGTCGCGCTGGCACCCGCCGCGCACGTGCCAGCCGCCGCGGCCAGCCTGCCTGTTCCCGGCTACGACGGCCTCTCGCTGCCGTCGCTCAGGTCACGACTGCGCGTCCTTGACGCCCCGCAGCTCCGGGTGCTCGTCGGTTACGAGAAATCGAACGCGAACCGGACAGACGTCGTGACGATGTTCGAGCGACGGATCGCCAAGCTCGAGGCAGCCGGGCCTCATGCCACTTGAGACCAGCGCCGAGACGCCGATCCCGGTCCGCACCGCGCTGCGGCTGGTCGGCGAATGGATCGGCAGGCTCGGCCGGGTCTGGGTCGAAGGTCAGATCGCCGAGCTCAGCAAGCGCGGCAGCACGGTCTACCTGACTCTGCGCGACCCGGTCGCCACCGTGTCGGTACGGGTGATCTGCCCGCGTCAGGTGTTCGACGCCGCTGAGCCGACACCGGCCGAAGGCGCTCGCGTCGTCGTTTGGGCCAGGCCCGATTTCAGCATGACCAGAGGGTCGTTCTCGCTGAGCGCTCTCGAACTGCGCGCGGTCGGGATCGGCGAGCTTCTCGCCCGGCTGGAGCGGCTCAGGCGCGAGCTCGCCGCTGAGGGGCTGTTCGCGGCCGAGCGTAAGCAGCGGCCGCCCTTCCTGCCCGGCCTGGTCGGACTGATCTGCGGGCGAGACTCGGCGGCCGAGCGCGATGTGCTCGAGAACGCGGCCCGCCGCTGGCCGTCGGTGCGCTTCAGGGTCGAGCAGGTGGCCGTCCAGGGACCGTACGCGGTGACGGAGGTCACCGATGCCCTGCGCGCTCTCGACGCTGACCGGGCCGTCGACGTGATCATCATTGCCCGCGGCGGCGGGTCGATCGAGGATCTGCTCCCGTTCTCGGACGAGACGCTGATCCGTGCCGTCGCATCGTGCCGGACCCCCGTGGTCAGCGCGATCGGCCATGAGCAGGACATCCCGCTCCTCGACCTCGTGGCTGACGTCCGGGCGTCCACGCCAACCGACGCCGCGCGCCGGGTGGTACCCGACATCAGCGAGCAGATCGCGATCGTCGCCGAACTCAGGGCGCGGGCACGCCGGCAGCTAGCCGGGCGCCTTGACCGGGAGGCTGCATGGCTCGCAGGCATCAGGTCCAGGCCAGCGCTAGCCAGTCCGGCCGCCGAGATCGACCGCCGGCATGAGCAGGTGCTCGCCCTCACCGAGCGCGCACGGCGGTGCCTTGCCGCGGGACTGGATCGAGCCGGAGCTGACCTGGGACACACCAGGGCCCGGCTGATCGCGCTGTCTCCCGCGGCCACTCTTCGCCGTGGCTACGCGATTGTCCAGCGGGCCGACACGACCGTGGTGCGCTCGGCACTGGACGTCGCACCAGCCGAGCCGCTGCTGATCCGCCTCGCCGCTGACCAGATCCATGTAACAGTGAGCGACCATATAGCTACTTCCTGAATCTGCCATCGGAACGCTCATTGTTACTTACTCTCCGTGGCGTTTCCTCGCGCGAGGGTGGGCCGAAAACTAAGCTGTCGCCCAGAGCAACTGCGATCAACAGGTGGCGGAGGGCAGAGAGCCGAGACTCCTGCCCGGAAATACCTGCTCAGAAGGGGGACGCGCCGGCGAAATGCCGGGCGCTCAGTCAATCGCGCACCTGTAATTGACTACGACGCACAATCAGGGAGGGCATGTCGTGCCGGTACAGCCAACCTCTGCCGTGATCGGCGAATCGGCTGTGGAAGGCCAGACCACGACGACGGGTGATGCCCGTCTGCCTGGCACCGA
>JADGPC010000515.1 GCA_017882645.1 Streptosporangiales bacterium
CGCAGGTGATCGGCGTCGTCAATCTCGCGCTGGCGGTCAGCCTGGCCGCCAATGCGGTCTACCTGGCCTACGACGCGCGGTGGCTGCGGGCGCTCGGAGACCTCGCCACCACCTCAGTCGGCCTGGCCGCCGCACTCGCGATCTGGGACGTGTTCCCGTTCGCTTTCCACGGCTCGGCCGCGTTCTGGTCAGTGCTGCTGCGAGTCCTGGTGATGATCGGCATCATCGGCAGTTGCATCGCGATCGTGGTCGACCTCGTGACCCTCGCCCGCGCCGCAGTCGGCACGGGACGCCGCACCACGACGCACTGACCGGCGCGGGCGTTCGCACGAGTAACGACTACCGCCTTGTAGCGAGGTAATGTTGTAATCATCGTTGCGGAGGTGGTCGCATGGCATCCGATTCGCCGCTCGACGCGTACTCGCGGATCGTCACGAGCGTGGCCGCCGAGCTGACGCCGAAGGTCGCCAGCCTCCGGGTATCGCACGGCTCGCGCCGGCCGGGGGAGAGCCTCGGCTCGGCCGTCGTCTATACCGGTGACGGGTTCCTGCTCACCAACGCGCACGTGGTCGGGCGCGCAGCGGGCGGCACGGCATTGTTCTCCGACGGGACAAGCTCACCGTTCACCGTGGTCGGCGCCGACGTGCTGTCCGACCTCGCGGTCGTCAGGGCGGGGGCAGGGACACCGCCTCCGGCCGCGCTCGGCGAGGCCGAGGACCTGGTCGTCGGGCAGCTGGTCGTCGCCGTGGGCAGCCCGCTCGGGCTGGCCGGCTCGGTCACCGCCGGGGTCGTGAGCGCGCTCGGGCGGTCGCTCCCGACCAGGAGCGGGTCGGCCGTGCGGCTGATCGAGGACGTGATCCAGACCGACGCCTCGCTGAACCCCGGTAACTCAGGCGGCGCGCTCGCCGACTCGAGTGCCCGCGTCGTCGGAATCAACACGGCGGTCGCCGGCGTCGGGCTCGGCCTGGCGGTTCCGATCAACGCGACGACTCGCAAGATCATCTCCGCGCTGATGCGGCACGGCCGGGTGCGGCGGGCCTACCTGGGCATCGTGAGCGCCCCGACGCCGCTGCCGGCCTCGCTGCACGAGCGGGTCGGGCGGAAGGACGGGCTGCGGGTGGCCGAGCTGGTTGCCGACGGGCCGGCCGCCCGGGCGGGGCTGCGGGCCGGCGACATCCTGGTCAGTGCGGCCGGCCAGCCGGTGACGACGGCCCAGGACCTGCAGCGGCTGATGTTCGGCGAGGCCATCGGCCGGCCTCTGGAGGTCACCGTGCTGCGGAACGGGGCCCTGGTCGACGTGATCGCCGAGCCCTCCGAGCTGGCGGCAGCATGAACATTCACGACAGCGCGGGCGGCAGCGGGCACGCCACGTCCGGGATGCTCTGCGCAGTACGTAACAATGACTTATGAGCAAGCAGCCGAGTTCGCCGCCGCCGGGGGATAAGCCAGCCCCGACGGCACCGCCGCCCCCGCCCGCCTGGCGGCACTGGCTCTGGCCGATCGGGCTGGTCGCGGTAGTGGCGCTGTACCTGTTCCTGCCGCGAATCAGCACCGGCACCGTCACGCTGAACTACACCCAGTTCATCACCCGCGCCAGCCAGCACGAGCTCAAGGACGTCACGTTCTCCTCCTCGTCGAACGGCAGCAACACGGTGGCCAGCGGCACGCTAACCAGCGGCAAGCCGTACACGACCGTGATTCCCGGTGCGCCGACCACGCAGCTCGCTAACCAGCTCAAGGCGGACGGGGTTAAGAGCATCACCGCGAGCGCGACGTCGCCAGGCCTTAGCACGGAACTGCTGTACTGGCTGATCCTGCTGGCCCCGCTGATCTTCGTGTTCTGGCTGTTCCGGCGGATGTCCCGGGGCGCGGCCGGGGCGCTGCAGGGCACCCTCGGCGTCGGCCGGTCGAGAGCCAAGGTGTTCGACGCCGAGCGGCCGAGCACCAAGTTCTCCGACGTGGCCGGGTATACCGGGGCCAAGGAGGAGATCAGCGAGATCATCGACTTCCTGCGCAACCCGGGCCGGTACCAGCGGGCCGGCGCCATGGCCCCGCGCGGCGTGCTGATGATCGGGCCGCCGGGAACCGGCAAGACGCTGCTGGCCAGGGCGGTCGCAGGCGAGGCCTCGGTGCCCTTCTTCTCGGTGACCGGGTCCAGCTTCGTGGAGATGTTCGTCGGCGTCGGCGCCGCGCGAGTACGCGACCTGTTCAGCGAGGCGCGCAAGCGGTCTCCGGCCATCATCTTCGTCGACGAGGTCGACGCGATCGGCCAGCGCCGGGCAGGCTCAGGCGCGGTCGTCGCCAACGACGAGCGCGAGCAGACACTGAACCAGCTGCTGGCCGAGATGGACGGCTTCGACATGACCCAGGGGATCGTCGTCCTCGCGGCCACCAACCGGCCCGAGGTGCTCGACCCGGCCCTGCTGCGACCTGGCCGGTTCGACCGGCAGATCACGATCCCGCTGCCGACCCTCGACGAGCGGGCCGCGATCCTGGCCGTGCACTGCCGGGACAAGAAGCTGGCGCCGGATGTCGACCTGAGGGTCGTAGCCAGGGGAACGCCCGGCTTCTCCGGCGCCGACCTGGCCAACCTGGCCAACGAGGCCGCGATCTTCGCCGTCCGCAGCAACCGCGATGTGCTGACCGCCGCCGACTTCGAGGACGCCAGGGACCGGATCCTGCTCGGCCGGCGCGAGGGCTCGAACGTCCTGCTGCCGGAGGAGAAGCACGCGGTCGCCATCCACGAGGCCGGGCACGCCATCGTGGCCGCGCTGTCCAAGCACGCCGACCCGGTCGCGAAGGTCACGATCCTGCCGGCCGGCCAGGCGCTCGGCGCCACCCAGCAGCTGCCACTGATCGAGCGGCACCTGTACGGCGAGGACTACCTGCACGACTCCCTGGCCGTCCGGCTCGGCGGCCGCGCCGCCGAGCTCGTCGAGCTCGGCCAGGGTTCCACCGGCGCCGCGAACGACCTGTCCACGGCCACCGATATCGCGACCAGAATGGTCCGCGAGTTCGGCCTGTCCGCGACCCTCGGACCGGTCGGCTACCCGCAGGGCGGGTCGGTGTTCCTCGGCGGCGGCGGCAACGGCTTCTCCAGCCGCCCGTTCGCCGAGTCGACCCAGGCGGCCATCGACGCCGAGGTCTCCCGGCTGCTCAGGGAGGCCGAGCAAACCGCGATCGACCTGATCCGATCGCACAAGGACATGCTCGACGAGCTGGTCGAGCTGCTGCTCGAGCACGAGACGGTCGACGGCGCCGCGGTCTACCGGATTGCTCACCTCCCGGTCCCCGAGCACCGGCCCGAGGAGGTGGCCATCGGGCCTCGCGCCAAGGCGCTCCGGGCCGAGACAGCGAGCACGCACGCGGAGAGCGCCCACTTCGCCGGCACCGAGCTGGCGGACACCCCGGCCGCCGCCGATCCCGAGTAGCGGGCGCCCGTCATGGAGCTGCTCGTCCTGTCCGGCAGCGCGGTCCGCTCGGTGCTCGGCTACCGGCGGTGCGCCGACGCGATGCGCGACGCCCTCACCGCCAGGGCGCGCGGCGAGGTGTTCCAGCCGCTGCGGTCGGTGCTGAAGCCCGCTGGCGCGGCCGGCCTGATGGCACTGATGCCGTCCTATCAGCCGGGACCCGCTGCCGGGTACGGCCTCAAGGCGATCTGCCTGACGCCGGGCAACCCCGCCATCGGGCTGGACACCCACCAGGGCATCGTGCTGCTGTCGAGCCCGGACACCGGCCAGCCGCTGGCGGTGCTCAATGCCTCGGCGGTCACCGAGATCAGGACGGCCGCCGTCTCCGCCGTCGCCACGGCACAGCTCGCCAGGCCGGACGCGGACGTGCTGGCCATCATCGGCACGGGGGTGCAGGCCAGGACTCATCTGATGGCGATCAGCGCGACCAGGCCGCTCACCGAAGTCCGGATCGCGGGCACCTCGCCGGCCAGGGCAGCGAAGTTCGCAGCCGACGTGGCTCCCGCCGCCCTGGCCGAGGTCGGCGCGGCCGCCATCCGGGTCATCGGCTGCGACTCGGCCCGCGACGCCGTCGCCGGGGCCGGGATCGTCGTGACCGCGACCAGCTCGCCGGTCCCGGTGCTTGACCGGGACTGGCTGGCGCCGGGAACCCACATCAACGCGGTCGGCGCCTGCCTGCCGGCCGCCAGGGAGCTTGATACCGCGACCGTGGCGGACGCGGCCCTGTTCGCGGACAGCCGGGAGTCGGTCCTGGCCGAGTCGGGCGACTACCTGCTTGCCGCCGCCGACGGCGCGGTCGGGCCCGATCACATCCGCGCCGAGATCGGCGACCTGCTGGCCGGGCTGGCCCCCGGCCTGGGCCGCCAGAGCGAGTCGGAGATCACTATCTTCGAGTCCCTCGGCCTGGCGATCGAGGACCTCGCCGCCGCGATGGTCGCCTTCCGCGGCGCCCGCGACACCGGATCCGGCACCTGGGTCGAGTTCGACTAGACCAGTCGCGAGCAGCCGCCGCTCGCAGCGGCGCGCAGCTCAAATTTCATTTAAATCGTTGGCGCAAATAGCTGCGTATGCCATTCTTTACCGTATGGGCAAGCATGCCGCGTTCTATGTCGCCATCTTTTCTGCCACCGCGCTCTTCATCGGTTATCACTATGCGCACTACAAGGGCAACGCGGGCGAGCTAGCCACGCGGCTCAGGCAGATCCCCGGCCTCAAGGCCGGGCGCGACCGCCATTTCGGAACCCTCGCGCTGCTCTGCGTCCTGTCCGCGGCCGTCATCTACGTGCTCGCGAAGCACAGGTAACGCCGGCCGGGCCGGGCGACCGGCCGCAGCGCGATCGGCGGGAACCGGCTGTCGCCGGCCTGCGTCTTAGTTCCAGGAACCACGCAGACCGGGAGCAGCGATGATTGTCTATACGAAACCTCTTTACCGGGCGGTAATGATCGGAATTGTCTCCGCGGCCCTGCTTATCGGCTCTTTCCTGCTCGGATCTGCGCAGTCTGGCCCGGCGGCCTCCGGCTCAACCGCTGGCGGCCATTCAGCCGGGTTCGTGCTGACTTCCTCCGGGGGCGGCGGGAAGATCACCGTGACCGGGACGGGAACGGTCACCGGAACGCCCGATCAGCTTGTCCTGTCCATGGGCGTTCAGACCAGCGCCTCGTCTGTCTCCACCGCGCTGGCGAATGCCAATGCCGCCGCCAGGGCAGTGACTCGCGCGCTCAAGTCCGGCGGTGTGCAGGCAGCCGACATCCAGACCGCCGGCCTGTCGATCTCGCCCAGTTACCGTGGCAGCGGCCAGGCTCCGGTCGGCTACCAGGTCAGCGAGCAGCTGACCGCGACGCTGCGGAACCTGGCCAAGGCCGGAAGCCAGATCCAGGCGGCCGCCACCGCGGGCGGCAACGCGACCACGGTCGACGGGGTGTCCTTGAACCTGGCCGACACGAGCGGCCTGCTGGCGCAGGCCAGGACGAACGCGGTCCGCGACGCGCAGGCCAAGGCGTCCCAGTTCGCCCGCGCGCTGCACCAGCCGCTGGACGGCGTGATCAGCATCTCCGACCAGTCCCAGACGACTCCGTTCCCCGAGTTCACCGGCTTCGCCGCGGCCCGGGCATCAGCCCCCTCGGTGCCGATCTCGCCCGGCAAGCAGCAGGTAAGCGTCCAGATCACGGTCGTCTACGCGATCGGCTGATACGCTTCCGCCATGACGTACGCGACCCGGACCGGTCACTGGTGGCGCCGCCGTTAGGCGGGCCTGGTTCGCGAATTCCTCAGCTCAGCGAAGGCGACCGCCCGGTATCGCGCGGTCGCTTTCGTGCGTCAGCCACGATCCGGGCCTGACCAGGCAGGACAGCCGCATGCCAGCACAGCCCGACGACCTCAGCGTCGACTACAGCGCCGAGTTCGGCACCACGCCGCCGCACGGCGTGAGCCAGTTCGTCACCGCCGGCGGCGTCGATGTGACCAGGACCGTCTCCCCGTTCGAGCCCCGCCTGCTGGCGGAGGTCACCAGGCAGGCGGACGAGCGGCGGGGCGGCACGTTCAGCTCGGGAATGGAGTACCCGGGACGCTACAGCCGCTGGCACATGGGTTACGTGGACCCGTGCGTCGAGATTGTCGCCCGCGGCCGGGAAGTCACGGCGACCGCGCTGAACGACCGCGGCGAGGTGATCCTGCCCGCGATCGGAGCCGCGCTCGAGCGGGCGGGCCGGCCAGCCAGGCTGGCCAGCCCGGCGACGGACGGCACCAGCCGGACGCGTGGCACCGTCGCCGTCGTCATCCCGGAGGACGCCGAGCCGGTCCCTGAGGAGGAACGCAGCCGCCGGCCGACCGTGTTCAGCGCGATCAGGCAGATCATCGCGGTGTTTGCCGGGCCCGATGAGCACCTGGGGCTGTTCGGGGCGTTCGGCTACGACCTGGCGTTCCAGTTCGAGCCGCTGCGGCTGCGTCCCGGCCGGGACGAGGCCGGCTCCCGGCCAGGCGGCGGCCG
>JADGPC010000516.1 GCA_017882645.1 Streptosporangiales bacterium
ATGATCTCGAGGACGCCCTGCGCGTACTCCTCCTCTTCCTCGCGCCGCCGGCGGCTGGCTGCCTGCGCTGCCCGGTCGTCCTCGCCGAGCAGCTCGGCCGCCTCGTCAAGCAGCGGGACGTCGGCTGGCGTCCACGGCGACCCGGCCGGCCTGCGCAGCATCTCGCGCTCGGCCGCGGGCAGACCGGGAGCAGCGGCGGTCAGCAGCCGGTGCGAGGCGAACAGGTCGCCGAGCAGCTGCTGCGGCGTCAGGACCGGCCAGAGCCTGCCGATCGCGGCGCGCAGCTGGGGATCGTCCCGCAGTTCGGCCCGCAGCTCGTCGATGTCCGCGCGTCCCATCAGGTTGGCGCCGCCCAGCGGATCCGCGCCGAGCCGTCCCGCCACAACGCGCGCGAGCTCGTCGAACGCCTCCCGGACGAAGACCTGGCGGGCCTGGTTGTGCGGCCGCCTGGACCGGCGCGCGCGTTCCCTCGCCCGGTGCAGCGACTGCCTGCTCAGCCGGTAGGTGATCCGGTCGAAACTAACCGCCAGCCCGTCATGCGGCACGCGCTGCCGGTCGCGCACGGCGGCGGCCACGATCTTCGCCGTGCCCGGCCGGCCCTTGATCCTGGCTACCTCGTCGGGCTCGGTGCCGGCCGCCGCGATCCCCGGCATGAGGTCACCGACGGTGGCGAGCAGCACGCTCGTCTCGCCGAGCGACGGCAGTACCTGGCCGATGTAGCGCAGGAAGGTGGCGTTCGGCCCGATCACGAGCACGCCCCGCTTCTCGAGCTGCCGCCGGTAGGTGTAGAGCAGGTACGCGGCCCGGTGCAGCGCCACGGCCGTCTTGCCGGTGCCCGGGCCGCCCTGGACGACGAGCACGCCGGGCAGCCCGGACCTGATGATGTGATCCTGCTCGGCCTGGATGGTCTCGACGATGTCGCGCATCCGGCCGGTCCGGCTCACGTTGAGCGCGGCCAGCAGCGAGGACTCCCCGGTCAGGCCCTCGTGCCTGCTCGGGTCGGCGGCAGCCAGGTCGAGCACCTCGTCGTCGAGCCGCAGCACCTTCCTGGCCCGGGTCTTGATGTGGCGGCGGACCCTGACCTCGCCGGGTGAGGCGGCCGTGGCCAGGTAGAAGGGACGGGCCGCGTCGGCCCGCCAGTCCATCAGGAGCTGGTCGTAATTCTCGTTGTCGGCGTGCATGCCGAGCCGGCCGATGTAGGTCCTGACGCTGTCGTTGAACTCCAGACGGCCGAAGCACAGGCCGTTCTCGGCGGCATCGAGCTGGGCGAGCTGCTGCCGGTACATGACGGTGAGCGCCTCACGCTCCGTGCGCGCGGCCGGCGTCCCGCCGGATTGGCGCAGCACGCCGGCGAGCCGGTCAGTGGCCCGCTTCCTGAGCTCGTCGAGCCGGTCGTACAGCCTGGTGATGTACTCCTGCTCGTGGTCCTGCTCGACATCGCAGCGGTCCTGCTTCGACAACCGAGTGTCCCTTCGACCGTTGAAAATTGCCCAAACAGCTTAGTCGCCTTCCGCGACTTAGTCGCCTTCCGCGACCAGCGCTCTCCCGGCCGCCCCGGGGCGGGCGGTCAGCCCCCACCCCAGCCACCCCGACAACGTCCAGGGTTTAACGGCTGTCAGATGGAAAGCCTCGATGATCATGAACTGCGGATCTGGGGCGGGGCCGGCGCGGGCTCGGTCAGGCGGTCAGCGGGCTCGGTCAGGCGGTCAGCGGGCTCGGTCAGGCGGTCCGCCTCCGGCTGGTCAGCAGCCCGCGCGTCGCCAGCCACGGCCTGCCCGCGTAGGGCGATGATGACGGCCAGGCCGGCGACCACGTAGCCAGCGCCTGCGACCGCACCCAGGGCGCCGAACACCCGGCCCCGGTGGCCGTCGGCGACCTCGCGCTGGATCAGGGTGCTATCGCTCCAGGCGGGGGTCGCTGCCGCGCGGGCCGAACCCGGCGCCGGTCGGCAGCTTCGGGTCCCAGTCGAACACGACCGAGTTGTCCTCCTCGCCGATCAGGACCTCCGCGCCTGGCTCGGCACCCGCCTTGGCGAGCGCCTCCTCGATGCCGAGCTTCTCAAGCCGGTCCGCCAGGTAGCCGACCGCCTCGTCGTTGCTGAAGTCGGTCTGCCTGATCCACCTGCGGGGCTTGGCGCCGCGGATCCTGAAGGCGTTCTCGCCGGTCCTGACCAGCTCGAAGTCCGGTCCGGCCAACGGCTCGGGCCGGATGACCAGCCTGGTCGGCAGCGCCTCGGGAGCGGCGCTCCGCGCCTGCCCGATGATCGCCGCGAGGGCGAACGCGAGCTCGCGCAGCCCCTCGCCCGAGGCGGCCGAGACCTGGTAGACGGCCAGCCCCCTGGCCTGAAGGTCGGGAGCGACGATCTCGGCCAGGTCTCGCGCCTCGGGAACGTCGATCTTGTTCAGGACGACGATCCGGGGCCGGATCGCCATGTCGGCACCGGTCAGCTCGTCATAGGCGGTGAGCTCGGCCTCGAGCACGTCGAGGTCGGTGATCGGGTCACGGCCCGGTTCCTCGGTCGCGCAGTCGATGACATGCACCAGGACGGTGCATCGCTCGACGTGCCGC
>JADGPC010000517.1 GCA_017882645.1 Streptosporangiales bacterium
CACAACGGAGCGCTGGTCTGGCGCGACGGGGCTGCCATCCGCCATCCGGACGCGCAGGCCGGCCTGTCCAGGCCGCGGATCCTGTTCCAGCTCGTGCCGGAGCCCAAGACGGTCAAGAACCGCTGGCACCTCGACGTCCGGGTCGGCGAGGGGAACGTGGACGCGCAGGCGGCCCGGCTGACCGAGCGCGGCGCGACATTCCTGCACAAGGCTTCGCAGGGCCCGCACTGGTGGATCACGATGGCCGACCCGGAGGGCAACGAGTTCTGCGTAAGCTGAAAGGACGGCTGGCGGGTCCGGACCCGTCGGCCAGCCTGGAAGGTGCAGAATCGCGTTCATGAAGACCCTCAACGTCGCTGTCGTCGGCTCGGGCCCGGCTGGCCTGTACACCGCCGAGGCACTGATCAAGCAGGGCGCCGCGCTCGACCCGCCGTGCACCGTGCTGGTCGACGTCCTGGACCGGCTGCCCACGCCGTACGGCCTGGTCCGCTACGGCGTAGCCCCGGACCACAAGTCGATCAAGTCGATCGCCGACTACCTGCGCGGCGTCCTGGAGCACGAAGGCGTCCGGTTCATCGGCGGGGTGCACCTCGGCGATGACGTGACGAGAGCCGACCTGCTGTCCTGTTATGACGCGGTTGTCTACGCGACCGGCGCGATGCGGGACCGGCGGCTCGGGATACCGGGCGAGGACGTGCCGGGCAGCATTGCCGCGACCGACTTCGTGAACTGGTACTGCGGGCATCCCGATGTCGACCCGGACCGGTTCGTGCTGGACGCCGAGTCGGTGGCCGTGATCGGGGTCGGCAATGTCGCGGTCGACGTCGCGCGCATCCTGATCCGCGACCCGGAAGAGCTGCGCGAGACCGACGTGTCCCAGCCGGTGCTCGACGTGCTGCTCGACAGCAAGGTCCGCGAGGTCCACGTGATCGGCAGGCGCGGGCCGGCGCACGCCAAGTTCACCACCAAGGAGCTGCGCGAGCTCGGCGAGCTGGCCGGTGTCGACGTCGTCGTGGGCGAGGGCGAAGCCGAGCTCGACGCCTTCGACGCGACCGGCGAGAGCTCCAGGCTCGCCACGCAGGACCGGCATGTCCGCGGCAACTACACGGTGATCAGCGACTGGGCGGCCCGGATACCGGCCGGCGCGGCCCGGCGGCTGATCCTGCGCTTCTGGCTGAGTCCGGCGGAGGTGCACGGCACCGAGCAGGTCGAGGCCCTGACGGTCGAGCGCACCAGGCTGGACGCCGACGGGCGGCTGGTCGGGACCGGCGAGTACGAGAAGCTGCCGGTCCAGATGGTGCTGCGCAGCGTCGGCTACCAGAGCGTCCCGCTGCCCGGCGTGCCATTCGACGACCGGGCGAACATCGTCCCGAACGCCGACGGCCGCGTGATCGGCCCGGACGGCGAGCCGCTGCCGGGGGAGTACGTCGCCGGGTGGCTCAAGCGCGGCCCGACGGGCGTGATCGGCACCAACAAGTCCGATGCCGCGCAGACGGTCCGCGGCCTGCTGGCCGACCTGGCGGGCGGGCCAGGCCCCGATGACGTCCAGCTGCCCAGGGCCGGCCTGCTCCGGCTGCCCGAGCCCGCGGCCGCCACGGAGGCCGAGCTGATCGAGGCCGCGGCCGGGCATGCCTGGTCGGAGCGGTTCAACACGCTGCTCGCCGAGCGGGGCATCCGCCCGGTCGGCTACAGCGACTGGCTCAAGATCGAGACGGCGGAGAAGGAGCTCGCCGCCGCCCTGGGCCGCGGCGCGCGGGTCAAGCTGTCCAGCCGCGCCGACATCCACGCTGCCTGCGGCCTGGTTGCCGATAACCCGCTCGGCTGGGGCCCTGATACGAAGGCGCCAGCTGAACCCGGGAGCTAGGGGTGCGTCCCGAAGCGGCGGCCAGCGGCCACGGCCTACGTTCCTGAGCTAGGCACTGACCTAGGAGGACGTAAATGACGGCGACCGAGGTATCACGAACTGCAGTCACGACGACGACGGGCGCGGCGGGAATCGGGTATGACTCGGCAGGCCACGGCGAGCCGCACCTGCTCTTCCTGCACGGATGGTGCGGCGACCGGAGCTTCTTCGCCCCGCAGTTCGAGCACTTCGCCGCGACGCACCGGGTAGTCAGCGTGGACTTGCCCGGGCACGGGCAGAGCAAGGCCCCGGACGCCTACACGATCGAGGCGCTCGCCGCGGGGGTCGCGGCGCTCGGGCGCGAGCTTGGCCTCGGCCGGGGTGTCCTGGTGAGCCATAGCCTCGGCTCGATGGTCTCGCTGGCGCTGGCCGAGCAGGCACCCGAGCTGGTGAGCGCGCAGATCATGGTCGACCCGCCGCCGCTGAGCAAGGCGGTATGGAAGGACTTCTCGGCCAGCCTGCTCACCGGCTTCGAAGGTCCCGAGCCCGGCGAGAGCCGCCGGAAGTTCGTCGAGCAGATGTTCCTGGCCACGGACGATGCCGAGCGCCGGGTCAGGATCGTCCAGGCCATGTGCGCCGCGCCTGACGACGTCGCGATTGCGACGACCAAGGCCATGGCGGCCTTCGATCCGGGGGCTGCCCTGCGCGACGCCGCGGTGCCGGTTCTCGTGATCGCCTCAGCGGTGCCGACGAACAGCACGGCTTACCTGCAGGAAATTAATCCGGCCGTCATTACCGGCCAGACGGTCGGAGCGGGCCATTTCCTCCAGCTGGAGGTCCCTGACCAGGTCAACCTCATGATCGAGCGGTTCCTGGCCGTCAGCTGAGCCTCGCCATAGCCGAGGTCAGCTCGCTCCGCGAGCCGATCTCGAGCTTGCGGTAGATGTTCCGCAGGTGGTACTCGATCGTCTTCGGGCTGAGGAACAAGGCGGCGGCAGCTTCCCTGGTGGTGCTGCCCGCCGCCAGCCGGAGCGCGATCTGCAGTTCCTGCGGCGTCAGGTCGCTGACCGTCGTCACGTCCCGCCGGCGCGCGGTCTCGCCGGTCGCCGCGAGCTCGGCCCGTGCGATGTCCGACCACGGATCGGCGCCCAGCTGGTCAAAAAGGTCGACCGCGGCGTGAAGCTGCTCGCGCGCCCTGACCCGGTGCCGGTCCCGCCGCAGGCGCGAGCCGTAGGCCAGGCGTGTCCGCCCGGTCTCGAAGGCATCGCCGGTCTGAGCATGCAGGGTGAGGGCGGTCTCGAAATGCTGATCGGAGTCGTCCGCCGCTGCCAGCAGCCCGCGGCATCGGGCCGACCGGGCCAGCGCCCACGGCTGGGCCTTGGCGCGAGCGTCGTGCTCGAACTCCGCTGCCGCGGCCGCGGCCTCGTCACCGCGCCCGAGCCGCAGGTAGGTGTCGACGAGCTCAGGTGCCGGGGACAAGTCGACATCGCCGATGCCGCGGGCGCGGAGCACGGCTTGCAGCTGCTCGAACTGGTCAGCGG
>JADGPC010000090.1 GCA_017882645.1 Streptosporangiales bacterium
GCTGATGCGCTGCCAGGGCTGGATGAATCGCGTCTCGGCCAGGCGGCGATGTGCAGCCCGCGGCAGCCGGGGCCGCGGCCATGTGACGGTCTGGCGCAGGTCTGGCCGTACGCTGTCATATAGGGGCGGCCAGAAGGCGGACGTTAGGCCCGGGCGCTAGGTCGGCGACCCGGGCTGGCCCGTGCACAGGACGGAGCGGAACGTGGCAGATGCCGATCACGAACTGGTGGTGCCCGAGGGCGGGTTCTGGCCCGCGCCGGAGATTCCCAGGCCGAACATCTACCCGATGGAGTGGCGGGTCGAGACGGAGAAACTCGCCGCGATCTACCAGAAATCCAAGCTTGTGGTCTGGAATCCGGCTGACCTGCCGTGGGACGGGTTGCGGGCCGAGGACTTCACGACCGAGCAGCGCCTCGGGATCATGTACTGGTTCTCGGTCCTGGCGAACTTCGACGCATCGGGCCCGGCGGTGTTCGCGAAGGCAACCATCCGGGCATTCGAGGAGCACGAGGAAGACCCGGTCCGCAAGTGCTTCTTCTCGATCACCAGGGACGAGATGAACCACGAGGAGTGCTGCCAGCGCTCCATCGCCGCGCTGTGGCCGGGCGGGCCGCTGAACTGGACGCCGGCGACCGACCTCGAGCGGGCGGCGCATAACAACATCGGCTGGCTGTACCACAATGGCGGCCGGTACTGGAACGGCTACAACAACGCGGTCGGCCGGTACTCCCTGCCCGTGCTGTTCACCAGTTTCATGATGGGCGAGATGGCGGCCTCGACGCTGTTCCGCGGTATGGCCTCCGGCACCAGGCATCCGGTCTTCTCTGAAATGTTCCACAAGATCGGCCGAGACGAGTCGCGGCACCTGCAGATCTGCATGACGATCCTGGAGAACGAGTGGCCCGGCCTGACGGACGACGTGCGAGCGACGATCACCCGGCAGCTCAGGGCCGGGTTCATCTTCCTGTCGATGATCCTGTGGGAGCCGCCCGAGGGCTTCTGGGACCTGCCGCCCTACTTCCTGCCCAATCACCGGGTGCTGATGGCTCATGCCAGGGACGCCGGCCTTGGCGTGCTGTCGTTCGAGGAGCAGGCGGAGAACTGGCGCGGCGCCATCGCCAAGATCCGGGTGATCGTCCAGCGGTGGGGTATCGAGTTCCCGGCCATGCCCGAACTCGACATCGAGGGCGTGGACGTGTCCGCGGACATCAGCGCCGAGGACATCATCCCGGTCTTCTGACCGGATCGTGCGCTCCCGGGTGGACCCGCCTTTGGTGGATGTCCTGTGGATGGCGGCGGTGGAAAACGCCGCATTCTGTGGACAACTAGCCCCCGCTCGGTGGACATCCTGTGGACCGCTAAAGAATCATGAAATTAGTCTCCGAACCCTCTTGTGCACGTGCCCGCAGTGGCTGTACAACTTCTCTACCAGCGAAAACGGGCACCGCTCGGAGGCAACTTCGGGAGTCCCAGGGGGAAACTCCAGGGAATCCTGAGGGCGGATCTGAGAGTCCCGAGAGGCTCCGAGAGTTTCGAAGGCGACTTCGAGCTTCGCGGATAACTCTGAGGAACCCGGAGGAAACTCCGGGGGAATTGGGGAGCCGGTGAACTTCGGGGGAAACCCTGGAGGGACCGGGTGAGCCGAGGAACTTGGGGGAAACCCCGAGGGATCCGGTGAAGCCGCGAGGATCTCAGGGCCAGCTCCGTCGAGGGTCGCAGGGGAAACCCTGAGGACTTCGGGAGCAACTCCGGGGCAGGCTGGGGAACCGGGTAACCGGGGCTCCGGCTGGTGTTCTGGACCGGTGGTGGACGGACTAGCGCGCGGATCGCCGATTGCCCCGGCGGCCCAGCTCGCCGGGGCAATCGGCGGGTTTGCACTAGGTCGGCCGAGCGAGGCCCCTGCATCTCATACATGCGGGGGCCTCGTTTACTTTTCGCTGGCCCCGTTTATCTTGGCTAGCACGGCGGGTAAGGGGCGGCGGCAACGGCTCGCCGGCATGTTGCTCGGGCGGCCGAGACGCCTTCGCCGCAGAGATTGCGCGCAAGCCGTAACGGCGCGGGCATTGGCGACCGATACTGAGGTAGACGCAGGCGGCGTGGGTACCCCCGAGCTCACGTCGCCTGGTCCTTTTCCCGGCCAGCTTCCCGCCCGCGATGGCTCACGGGCCTGACGCCCGGTGCGGAAGTCGCCGCTCAGGAGAACGCGGCGAGGACGAGCAGGACCGTGGCGGCCGAGAGCTCGATCATCGCGCCGAAGACGTCCCCGGTCATCCCGCCGAGCCGCCTGACCGCGACCCGGCGCAAGGTTGCGGCGACAGCGAGGGCGAGCACCACGGCGGCTAGACCGCGCACGGCCAGCAGCGGGCCACCTGCCAGTGCCCCGGCGATCGCCACGGTTCCGGCCAGCGCCGCGGCAACACCCGCCCTGGTTCGGCGCGTCGCGGCGCCGGCGATCAGCGCGCCGAATCCCTGCGGGCGCGCGGCGGGCGCGTCAGCGGCTAGCAGCACGGCAACCCGGCCGGTGATGACCGCGACGACCAGTGCCGCGGCGCCGAGCCAGCGGGACGGGAGCGCGGCGAGCGCGGTGACCTGAACCAGCACGACGAACAGCAGCGCCGCGACGCCCATCGGGCCCGTGTCGGACCGGCGCATGATGTCGAGGGCCTCCTGGCGGGGACGTCGGCTGCCGAGGCCGTCGACGGTGTCGGCCAGCCCGTCGAGATGCATGCCACCGGTCAGGATGCCGAGCACGCCGAAGGCCACCGTTGCCGCCAGCAGCCGGCGGGCAACCGAGTCGCCGCCGGCCTCGCACGCCAGCAGGGCGCCGGCCGCGGCCGCTCCGAGCGCTCCGCCCAGCACCGGCAGCCACAGCACGATCCGGCCCGCGTCGTCGCGCCCGATGTCCGCCGGCCCGGCCACGGGCACGACGGTGAACATGGTCACGGCGGCCCGCCAGGCCCGGACGTCCGATCGCGTCGCCCTCATCGCAGCCGCTGGGCGATGCCAGCCGTGCATAGCCACACCTCATCGGCCGCGGCGGCGAGGCGGGCGTTGAGCCAGCCAAGCTCGTCACGAAAGCGCCGTCCCGACGGCGTGGCGGGCACGATCCCGCAGCCGACCTCGTTGCTGACCGCGACGGCGCGGCGGCGCGTCAGCTGCCACGCCTCGATCAGCTCGTCCGTCCGGCACGCCAGCTCGGCGTCGGCGTCTTCCCGCCCGGCCCAGACGCCGCAGTCGTCCATGACCCGCGCCAGCCAGGTCGAGATGCAGTCGATCAGGGCCGCCGGGGCCGGCCCGGGCTCGGCGAGCACCGTCGCGACGTCGAGCGTCTCGATCGTCCGCCAGCCGGCCGGGCGCCGGTCCTGGTGCTCGCGGACCCGCTGATCCCATTCCAGGTCACCGCCGCCCTGGCCATGGCCGGTGGCGATGTACTCAACGGTGCTCATGACCGCCAGCATCGACTCGGCGGTGGCCGACTTGCCCGACCGGGCGCCGCCGAGCACCAGCACCCGGCGGCCTGGCCGGGCGGCAGGCACCCCGGTC
The DNA here is from genome assembly GCA_017882645.1 of Streptosporangiales bacterium. Taxonomy (GTDB): domain Bacteria; phylum Actinomycetota; class Actinomycetes; order Streptosporangiales; family Streptosporangiaceae; genus Chersky-822. The sequence goes on from JADGPC010000090.1 coordinate 3,544, forward strand.
GCGGCTGCCGGTTCCGCGCTGGCGGCAGGGTCCGGCGTCGGCAGCAGCGTTGCGGAGCCGGCGTCGTCATCGGGCGTGACGCACCAGATGCGCTGCTGCCCGGCCGCCCTGGCGATGCTGGCGTTCACGGCCTGGTCGCCGCAGGCCAGCACCAGCCACGCGCTGTCCAGGTCGGACTTTCCTGCGCGGCGCGTGCGGGCGGCGATGACCCCGCGCGCGGCCAGCCCGGCCAGCGCGGCACTCAGCACGGGCGCGACCACAAGCACGTCGGCGCCGGCGGCCAGCAGCCCGTCGACGTAGCGCTCGGCCGCCGCACCGCCGCCGGCCACGACCGCGCGCCGCCCTTGCAGGCGCAAGCCGAGCGGGAAGGTCACGGGTGCGGGCCCCGCCAGGCCGCTGGGCGCATGGACCTACTCCTTAGCGCCGGATACCCCGGCGCTGTCGAAGGTCGCGACGTCGCGCAGCAGCCGGGCGGCCGCCTGCACGATCGGCAGCGCGAGCGCTGCTCCCGAGCCCTCGCCGAGCCGCATCTCCAGGCTGAGCAGCGGTCGCAGCCCGAGCGCGGCCAGCGCGGCGCGGGCACCAGGCTCGGTCGACAGGTGACCGGCCACCATCGCGTGCACCGCATCGGGGGCCAGCGCGACCGCAGCCAGCGCCGCCGAGCAGGCGATCACCCCGTCCAGGATCACCGGCACCCGATGGGCGGCCGCGCCGATGATGAAGCCCGCCAGCGCCGCATGCTCCAGGCCGCCGACGGCACTGAGCACGCCTATCGGGTCAGCCGGATCGGGCCGGTGCAGCTCCAGCGCCCGGCGCACCACGGCTACCTTCCGCTGCCAGGTCTCGTCGTCGACGCCGGTGCCCCGGCCGGTTACCTCGGCGGGGTCGGTGCCGGTGAAGACCGAGATCAGCGCAGCCGACGCCGTGGTGTTGGCGATGCCCATGTCACCGGTCACCAGGCACCTGTGCCCGGCCGCGATCAGATCAGCGGCGACCTCGGTGCCGACTTCGACCGCCCGCTCGGCTTCGTCACGGCTCATCGCCGGCCCGGCGGTCATGTCGGCGGTCCCGGCCCGGATCTTCCTGGCCAGCAGCCCGGGGGCGACGGGGAGACCGGCGGCGACGCCGACGTCGACGACGCAGACCTCGGCGCCAACCTGCGCGGCAAAGGCATTGACGACCGCGCCGGCGGCCAGGAAGTTGGCCACCATCTGCGCGGTGACCTCCTGCGGCCAGGGCGTGACGCCCTGGGCATGCACGCCGTGGTCGGCAGCGAAGATGGCGATCACCGCGGGCTCGGGAATCGGCGCCGGGCACTCGCCCGCCAGCCCGGCCAGCCGGACCGACAGGTCCTCCAGCGTCCCGAGCGAGCCGCTCGGCTTGGTCAGCCGTTCCTGGCGCTCGCGCGCGGCTGAGATCGCGGACTGGTCGGGCGGGCCGATGGCCGACACCGTCTCGGCTAGCAGCGAGCGCGCGGTCCCGGCCGCCGCGTCGGTGCCTGACCGCGCGATCGAGTCGTCGTCGTGTGCCATGAGTACAGCCTTCCTCGGAGTAACCGCGCTCCGGTACGAAGGACCGACGGCTGGAGTTCCTGGCTTCCGGATCGGCCCGCTGAGCCCGCACCGCCCGCGGCGGCTGAGGCATCAGCGTGGCCCGCTTCCCGGTTACAGTGGCGGGACCGCGCCGGATTCGCACCGGCTTCCTGCCTGGCCGTCGAGAGGACGTCACAGAGTAGACCACCGCCTCGCCTGCCTCGTCAACCGGAGCATGTACCGGCCTGCCCGAGAAGGTGCAGGTGAGAGGAGTGAACGAGGTCAGGCCGAGGCTGGCTCGTGCGGCGAGGCCGGGATTCGCGGCGGCCAGCGTGTAGCGTTCGTTTTATGAGTGAAACCGCGACTGCGAGGAGCGGCGAAGCCGCCCCGACGCGTGCTGCCCCGTTCGGGCGAATGCTCACCGCGATGGTCACGCCAATGACGAGCGACGGGGCCGTTGACTACGCCGGGGCGGCGCGGCTTGCTGACCACCTGGTCACGCAGCTGCGCAATGACGGCCTGGTGATCAGCGGCACGACGGGTGAGTCGCCGACCACCTCGGACGAGGAGAAGGACAGGCTGCTGCGGGCCGTGATCGAGGCGGTCGGGGACCGGGCCCGGGTGGTCGCCGGCGTCGGCACCAACGACACCGCTCACACCTGCGAGCTTGCCCGCCAGGCCGAGCGGGCCGGAGCCCACGGCCTGCTCGTCGTCACCCCGTACTACAACAAGCCGCCGCAGCGCGGCCTGGTCGCGCATTTCACCGCGGTAGCCGACTCGACCGGCCTGCCGGTGATGCTGTACGACATCCCCGGGCGGGCCGGGGTGCCGATCGCGACCGAGTCGCTGCTCCAGCTGGCGCAGCACCCGCGCATCGTCGCGGTGAAGGACGCCAAGGGTGACCTGACCGCCGGATCGATCGTGATGGCCGCGACGGACCTGGCCTTCTACTGCGGCGACGACCTGCTGAACCTGCCCTGGCTGTCCGTCGGCGCGTCCGGGCTGGTCAGCGTCGTCGGGCACGTGGTCGGCGACCGGCTGGCCGAGATGATCGCCGCCTATCTGGCCGGCGACGTCGGCACCGCACTGCGCCATCACCGCGAGCTGCTCCCCGTCTACACCGGCATCATGACCCGCACCCAGGGCGTGATCGCCACGAAAGCCGCGCTGACCTTGCTCGGGCTGCCAGCCGGGCCGGTCAGGCTGCCCCTGGTCGACGCGACCGCAGCCGAGATCGAGCAGCTGCGCACCGACCTGGTCGCGGGCGGTGTCAAGCTCAAGTGAGCCACCCGCATCCAGAGCTAGGACCACCGCCGCCGCTCGCCGACGGCGGGCTGCGGATCGTCGCCCTCGGCGGACTCGGCGAGATCGGCCGGAACATGACGGTCTTCGAGCATTCGGGCCGCCTGCTGATCGTCGACTGCGGCGTGCTCTTCCCCGACCCAGACACTCCGGGCATCGACCTGATCCTGCCTGACTTCAGCGCGATCGACGACCGGCTCGCCGACATCGAGGCGCTGGTGCTCACCCATGCCCA
>JADGPC010000091.1 GCA_017882645.1 Streptosporangiales bacterium
CTTCCGCGGTCACCTCGGCGCGCTGGCCAAGGGCGAGGTCACCACCGGCGCGGTCAAGCTGGTCGGCATCGGCCTCACCGGGCTGGCGGCCAGCGTGCTGCTCGACCGGGGCGAGAACGGCCGGCGGCCGGCCGGACGGGCGGCTGACATCGTCATCAATGCCGGGCTGGTCGCCGGCAGTGCGAATCTGATGAACCTGTTCGACCTGCGGCCGGGCCGGGCGATCAAGGTATCGCTGCTGGCCAGCGCGGCACTGGCGGTGCGCGGACCGACCGCGCGGGCCGCGGTCGCCGCACCGGCCGGGGCGGCCGTCGCGCTGCTTCCCGACGACCTCGCCGAGCGGGCGATGCTGGGGGATAGCGGCGCGAACGCGCTCGGGGCGATGCTCGGCGTGGCCGCGGCGTCCTCGCTGCCGCGGCCGGCCCGGCTTGCCGCGCTCGGCGTCGTGGCCGGGCTGACCGCCGCCAGCGAGAAGATCAGCTTCACGAAGGTGATCGCGCGAACACCGCCGCTGCACTGGCTGGACATGCTGGGCCGCCGTCCCGCGCCTGCCCAGCATGTCCCTGGCCAGCCGGTGCCTGGCCAGCCGGTGCCTGCCCAGCCGGTGCCTGCCCGGGACGCGCCCGGCACACGCCCGGCTGGTCCCGCCCGGGCCGCAGGCGTAACGCCGGACGGCGACGCCAGCCAGACCCCGGCATCGGCCGACACCCCGCATCCGCTGTGACCACACGGGGCGGCCCTGCTGACACCGGCCCTGCTGACACCGCCTCGGCCGACGTGACGGGCCCGGCCGGCCAGGCTGCCGAGCCGCCATCGCCGGAAGACCAGGAGCGAAGCCCGGCTGAGCCGCCAGCCGCCGGGTCCGGTCCCGCGCGCACGCCGGGCGCCGGCATCGGCCGCGCCGCGCTGCTCATCGGCGGGCTGACCATTTTCGCCAGGATCCTCGGATTCGCGCGCACCGTGGTCTTCGCGGGGACTGTCAAGACGTCGTGCCTGAGCGCGGCCTACGTGACGGCGAACCTGGTCCCGAACGTCATCTACGACATCGTGCTAGGCGGAGCGCTGACCGCCATCGTGGTCCCGGTGCTGGCGCGGCCGGCCGAGCGGTCGGCGGCCAGGGCGCAGGACGCGCAGTCCGAGGTGAGTGGTATCTCCTCGGCGCTGCTGACCTGGACGATCGTCATCCTGGCTCCGGTCAGCCTGGCCCTGGCGGTGGCCGCCGGCCCGGTGATCTCGCTGCTGATGCCGGCCAACCCGACATCGGGCTGCTCGCGGGCCAGCCTGCTGCCGATCGCATCGGGGATGCTGGCCGTGTTCGCGCCGCAGATCCTGCTCTACGGGCTGGCGGTGGTCCTGTACGGCATCCTGCAGGCGCACCGCAGGTTCACCGCGCCCGCGCTGGCGCCGATCCTGTCGAGCTTGGTCGTGATCGGCGCGTACGTGCTGTTCGTCCCGCTCGGCCGGAAATACACGACGAACGTGGCCGGCCTGCCCCTCGCCGCGCAGCTGACCTTGTCCGTCGGCACGACGCTGGGCGTGGCGGCTCTTGCCGTGACCGCCATGGTGCCGGCCTGGCGGCTGCGGTTGCGACTGCGCCCGACGCTCCGTTTCCCGGAAGGAATTGCCAAGAGAACTACGAGCCTGGCCGCCGTCGGAATCGCCGTGCTCGTCGCCCAGAACGCCTCCGTGCTGGTGGTGATCAGGCTGGCCAACGCGCACGGCGCGAGCGACGGCGGCACCGTGACGGTCTACAACTATGGATGGCAGGTGTTCGTCTCGGTCTACGCCGTGCTCGCGATCCCGGTGGCGATCAGCGCATTTCCGGTGCTGTCGGCTCGCAGCGGCGCGGCGTTCGACGAGGCCGCGGCATCGTCGACGCGCGCTACGGCGCTCGCGTCGTGGCTCGGCGCGGCGCTTCTTGCCGCGGTCGCGATCCCCGGAGCGCGCGCGTTTCCGTACCTGGACCACGGCGTCGAGCGTCAGTTCGCGCTCGCGCTCGTGGCCTTCGCACCCGGCCTGGTCGGCTACGGGCTGATGGCCTGCCTGTCCCGGGTCCTGCTCGCCGACGGGCGCACCCGGATGGCGGCGTTCACGATGGTCGCTGGCTGGCTGGTCGTGATCGCGGCCGACCTGGTGGTGGTGCCGCTGGTGAAGCCGGCGTCGGTGGTGCCGGTACTGGGCCTGGCTAACACCGCGGGCATGACCGCGTCCGGTGTCGCGCTGCTGGTGGCGGTCGGCCGGGCCAGGGGCGCGGCTGCCCTGCGGGGCGTCTGGCGCACACTCGGCGCCGGGCTGGCCGGCGCGGTCGCCGGAGCGGCCGTCGGCCTCGGGATGACTGCGGCACTGCCGGTCTCCGGGCACTGGCGCAACGCCGGGCTGGCGCTTGTCGTGGCGGTGTGCGCGCTGATCGCGTTCGGCGTCGTCGTGGCGTTGCTGGACGGCGGCGAACTGCGCAGCGCGGCGATCCGGGTGCGGCGGAGAATCCAGTCGCCATGACCGCGCCGACGGTCGCCTACGTACTCGGGACGACGGAAGGCGGGACCGGGCGGCACGTTGCCATGCTGGCCAGGGGCTGCGCCGAGGCCGGCCTTGGCGTGGCGGTGCTGGGCCCCGCGGAGGCAAGGTCGCTGCTCGGGCTCGAGCCCGCGGGGCAGCCTGGAGCGGGGCAGCCGGGAGCGGGGCAGCGGGAAGTCGACCGGGCGGGCGCGGGCCGGCCGGGAGCGGCGCCGGTCGAGTTCGGCACCGTGACGGTTGGCGACCGGCCCAGGCCCGGCAAGGACGCGGCCGCCATCCGGCGCCTACGCCGTCTGCTCATCGGCCTGGCCCCGGACGTCGTGCATGCGCACGGGATGCGGGCGGGGGCGGTGGCGGCACTGGCCATGCGGCCCTACCCGGGCGCGCGCTGGCCGGCTGGCAGGCCGCCGGCCCTCGTCGTGACCGTGCATAACGCGCCGCCGCCGTCGGCTCCCGCCGCCGTGATCTACGGGCTGCTCGAGCGGCTCGTCGCGCGGAGGGCCGACGTCGTACTCGGCGTTTCCGCCGACCTGACGGCCCGGATGCGCCGGCTCGGGGCGCGAGAGGTCGCGGCCGCCATCGTTCCGGCCCCCGAGCCAGACCTGCTGAGCGCCGGTGCTGACGCAGGCCCGCGGCTCGCCGCGGACGGGCGGCCCGTGGTGCTGGCCGTCGGGCGGCTCGCGGCGCAGAAGGGCTTCGACACGCTGATCGCTGCCGCGGCCCGGTGGCGAGGCCGGCGGCCCGAGCCGCAGCTGGTGATCGCGGGCACCGGGCCGATGGCTGGCCGGCTGTCGGACCAGGCCGCTGAGCTCGGTGTCGATGTGCGGTTCCTCGGTTCCCGCGACGACGTGCCCGGCTTGCTGGCCGCCGCCGACGTGCTCGCACTGCCCAGCCGGTGGGAAGGCCAGCCGCTGATCCTCCAGGAGGCGCTGCGAGCGGGCCGGCCGGTCGTGGCCACCGACGTCGGCGGTGTCCGCGACCTGGCTGGAGACGGCGCCGCGCTGCTGGTGCCGACTGGCGACCCGGCCGCGCTAGCGGCCGCGGTGCTGAGTGTCCTGGACGATCGCGACCTCGCCGCCAGCCTCGGTGCGGCCGCCGCCGCCCGGGCGGCGACGTTGCCCACCGAAGCCGACGCCGTCGCGGCCGCCATCGCCCTCTACACCCGCATGCGGGTGTAGAGGGCGAATCATGACACCAGCTGGCCGGCAAGCGGAGGACCTTGCGGCGGTAGAGGTGGACGGCGGTCGGGGCGAATACGGCGATCAGCTCGACCGACCAGGCGAGCACGGCGAGCTCTGGGTGCTGCATCGGCCAGGCCGGGATCCGGATGCCCGGGAGACCAGGAACGAGCGGTTCGAGTTCGGGCTGGACTGCGTGCTCGAGGGAATCGCGGCAAAGCTGGCGAAAGGCCCGGCGCGAGCTTAGCGAGCGGCTCCGCCAGCCTGGCCGTTGCCGGTAATGAGCCGCAGGTATGAGCGGTACACGCTGGCGAACGGCTCGCGATCCTCGGTCAGCGCGCTGCGCAGCCATGCGGCCGACCGCTCCGCCTGGCCGATGACTTCGGCGGGATAGCCGTACCTGGCCTGATGACAGGCGAACTCGTCCTCGTCGAGAAGCTCAACCGTTCCCCGGCGCGTTCGGCAGACATCGAGATCGAGATCGATCATGGTGACCTCGGTCCGGCTCGGCCACTGCACGGGAGTGGTGATATCGCAGTAGATCTCGGTCCGGGCGGGCACGTCGTTGAAGGACGCCGTCCACCAGGTATCGCGAGGGAACAGCATGACCGAGGCATAGTCGAGAATGACCGGCGGGCCGTCGCCCTTGCGCATCGTGGTCGGCCGGGCCATGCCGGTCCATACCCCGTGCTCGTCCTCGCCCAGCCATCGGGTCACCAGATGCCAGTGCAGGGAGCCGTCGTGCTTGCGGTAGATCACCCGAACTTCACCGGCCATGTCCTGACCGTACCCGGAATCTCACTAGCGGAATGGTCCGTCCGGTCCGTGACGGCTGGCTAGAACCTGCTCACGGCGAATCGCGCGGGCGGCCCGGATGGCCAGTCGGCCTGACTGAGGTGCGCAGTGCCATCGGCCGACAGGCGGGCCAGCCAGTCGCCCAGCAGCGGGCCGAACTTGAAGCCATGTCCTGACGTGCCGCTGCCGACCACCACGTTGCCGATCCGGTCCACGATGAAGTCGGTGTCGGGCGAGTTGTCGTAGACGCAGCGCTCGACGGCTACCGGACGGGGGTCGAAGCCGGGCAGGAACGTGCGGGCCGCGCCGGCGATCCGCCGGCTCATCGCCGCGTCATCGGCGTGGTGCTGATGATCGAGATCGACGGCGGGCCCGCCGTGATGGATGCCGACCTTGTAGCGTTCCGAACCGGGTACCGGCAGGCCATAGGCGAACTCGCCGCCGTAATGGACGAAAATCGGCATCGCGGGGCCTGCGGCCGGAGCGCCGGGAGCGAAGTAGGCGACCTGTTCCAGGGTGGCCGAGGCGGGCACCGTGATCCCGGCCGTCGCGAGCAGGCCCGCCGTCCACGGGCCCGCGCAGACGATCGCCCTGGCCGCCTCGATTTCCCCGTCGGCCGTGCTGACCCGGACGCTCCGCCCGTCGTCCGCCAGCGCCGTGACCCGGACACCGGTGCGGATCGCACCAGCCAGCGCGGCCGGCTCGACGAGGCTGGCGAGGGCGGCTAGGGCCCGGTCGGCGGCGATGACGGCTGACTCGGGCTCGACCAGGACCTCGCCAGTCACGGTGACCCCCGGGAATCGAGCCGCTGCCTCCTGGGCCGGAAGCAGCTCGCAGGCCGCGCCGGCCTGCCGCATGGCCGCACGCACCTGCGGCATCTGCGGCCCGAACGTCAGCTGCGGGGTCGGGTGCAGCAGCCGCTCGCCGGAGGCATGCTCAAGCTCGGTCCACAGCTGCCTGGCCAGGCCGGCCAGCGAAACGTAGGCCGGATCGTCATAGCCGAGCCGGAAGATCCGGCAGGAACCGTGTGACCCCCCGCCGCGATGGCCGATCTCGGCCTGGTCGAGCAGCACGACCTCCCGCCCGCGGCGGGCCAGAGCCCACGCAGCTGACAGGCCGGTGATGCCACCTCCGACGACGACGAACTCCGCGCGCTCGGCCGGCTGCCCTGACCGCCGCGGAACCGGACGGCTAGCGGTCACCAGCCGCGGGCGCGCCACTCGGGCACATGCGGGCGCTCCGCGCCGATAGTCGTGTCTCCGCCGTGGCCGGGGTAGACCCAGGTGCCATCGGGCAGCTCGGCGAAGACCCGCTCCTCGAGATCGGTGATCAGGGCGTTGAACCTGGCCGTGTCCTGGTCGGTGTTGCCGGGACCGCCGGGGAACAGCGAGTCGCCGGTGAACAGGTGCGGTTCGGCCGCGAGCGCGCCGCCCCCGTCGTACAGCAGGGCGATGCTGCCTGGCGTGTGGCCGCGGAGGTGGATGATGGACAGCCTGGCATCGCCGACATGAATGGTGTCACCGTGGCTGACCAGCTCGGACGGTGCCACCGGCAGGGCCGGGGCGTCCTCGACGTGCGCGACGGTCTCGGCTCCCGTGGCCTTGGCGAGCGGCTCAAGCGCCTGCCAGTGGTCGCCGTGCCGGTGCGTGGTCACGATCGTGGCCAGCGCGGTGTCGCCGATCAGGCCGAGCAGCGTCTCCGGCTCGTTCGCGGCGTCGATCAGCAGCAACTCGCCCGTGCTCGTGCAGCGCAGCAGGTAGGCGTTGTTGTTCATCGGGCCGACCGCGACCTTGGTGATGGTCAGTCCCGGAAGCTCCCTGGTCTGCGCGGGGCCGCCGACGCTGACGTTGCCGGTGTAGGTCATGGTGTCCTCTCGTTGTTGCCGTCATCCATGCGGCCGTCGCCGAGGCGACGGATCATCCATCCGACGGATCATCCATACGACGGAATAGTAGGCAGTGGCCCGGCCGGGTCGGCCGACAGGGCAGCACCGCTGTCCCGCCCGAGCAGCCAGGCCAGCAGTCCGTGACCAGATCCGCTGATCTCCAGCTCAGAAGCCTCGCCCGGCCGCAGCAGGTACTGCCGGCCGGTGCCCACGTCGTTCAGGATGGCGACCGGTGTCTGCGGGTTGACGGCGAGGTCGCCGGTGATCCGGTAGAGCTCGCCGGTGACGAACCACTCCGGCCAGTCGGCCGGCTCATACCCGGCGGCCAGGTCCACGTGATGGACCTCGACCTCGAACAGGCGCCTGTGCAGCGTGAACCAGGCCGGGTGCGCCGGACCGCGGCTGGCGCGGACCTCGGCGAGCCATGCTTCGCCGGTGAGCTCACGGGCCTGCGCGTTGAACGCCTCAGCAGACTGGGCAATGTCGGCGGCTAGCTCGGCGGCGGACCGGGGCGCGCCCGCCTCAATCTGCTCGGTGCGCGCGGTGAGGCTGGCGTACTGCGGCGTTTCCACACCGGTCTGGGCCCAGGTCAGCAGGTTCCGAAGACCGTCGGCGTTGCGCGCGATGTGGCTGAGCACATGACCGCGGCTCCAGCCGGGGAGCAGCGAGGGTTCCCGCATCTGCTCGTCGGACAGCGCGGAAACGGAGCCGGCAAGCCGCTCGACGGCGGCGTCGATCCGGCTGATCGTCTCCTCGACGGAGTGGCCTGCGGGTTGGCTCACAGGCAAGGCCTCCTCTGCGCTCCACCGTCATCTTTCCCTATCGGCCTGAGATCTCCCAAGGCGCCCCGCGGTCGGCGAGGTTACGGGAAAGTCGCGACGGCCTTTCGGTAGGCCGCCAGGCCTGCTGGCCGGCCCTCCAGCCGCCATGGCTCCTGCGCGTCAAGATCGAACCAGACCAGCCCGGTCAGGCGGAAGTTCCTGACCGCCGCGAACAGCCCGGTGATCTGCCCGGCCTGGCTCGGGCCGCTCGTGACCCCGGTCTCGGCGATATACACCGGCTTGCTCGTCACGCTCCTGATATTGCGAAGCTGCCGGCCGAAGATGCCCTCGAAGGTGGTACCGGTGCGCAGGTAACCGTCCAGGCCGATCCAGTCGACGTAGGCATCGCCCGGATACCATTCGCTGGCCAGCGAAGCAGACTTGTGCGCATAGTGCTGATACAGGTGAGAGGGGTCCCACGACCAGATGACGTTGCTGGCGTGCTCGCTGGCGAAGATGTCATGGATATGCCGCCATGCCGCGATGAAGGTGGCGGGCGTCGTCCACGGCAGCCCCCACGTGTACCACCAGCCGTTCATCTCGTGGCCGAAGGAGAGGACGACTCGGCAGCGGAACGCCCGGATCGCGTCGGCGTACCGGCGGATGCGCTTGTCATACCGTCCGGCCGCGATCCGCTTCAGTGAGACGTTGCGCGGGTTGAGCTGGATCAGCGGCAGCGCGCCGAGCGCTGTGACCTGCTGCGCCTCCCACCGCTGGAACGGACTGGTGAAGGGGTTGTAGAACTCGACCAGCTGGATGTGCGCGCCAGTGGCGCGCTGGAATGCCTTCACGTGCGGCGTGATGCCCGGATTGATGGCGATCCCGGCGAAAGGCTCGCGTGGCTCGGCCCGCTCGCACCGCGCGGGATGCCTGGCCGGGCCGGGCGCGGCTCGTTTCGAGCCGAGGGATGCTGCCGACGTGGTCAGCGGCGGGACGGTGGTGTGGTGCGTGGCGACGAGGACCCCGCCGACCAGGATGGCTGCGGCGAATGGCGTCGCCAGCGTGGCAAGGGCTGTCCTCGTCACGCACAGCCTCGGGCGCTGTGGGTGGCACCTTCCAGCTTCCAGACGGCGGTGCTTGACGCGCGCTGGCTGGCCACCGCCGCGAGCCGGTACCGGTGACTGCGGTCCATCAGCTGGATGATCGTCGCGTCGTAAGGATGGTCGTAGCTGCGGCCAGCCTTGCTGAGCACTACGACAGATATCGAGCCGCAGCGAATCCGATCAGCGAGCCGCTTTCTCTGCTCCGACGACGGCCTGAAGGTTGCCATCCACAGGTGCGAGGGAATCGACGGCAGGTAGTACTGCTCCACCCGGGCGGCGCCATCGGACAGGACGAAGGTGCCGCTGTGGTAGCTCTCCCCGATGGCCGTCACCACCGTCCTGGTTACCGCGACATCCGGTCCGCGGAACTGGACCTGCTCGATGCTCCCGGACACGAGCACGGCCGCGACGAGCACGACGATGGCCGTGGTCGCGACGGGTCGGCCCCGGGTCTTGCGCCGCGCCAGCCACGCTCGCCCTTCGCTTAGCGCGAACCCCGCGCCGAGGGCGGCGAACGGCAGCCCGTAGCCGATGTTCTTATCCAGGGACGTCAGCTCGTGGATGCGGGCCTGATCGATCGGAGCCAACAGGCTGGCCAGCACGAGCAGACCGAGGAAGACGATCACCGGCGGCGGCCTTTTCGTGACGATGCTTACGGCGACGCCGAGCAGGGCGGGCAGCACGAGCAGGCCGGTCGTGAAGAGCGCGCGCTGCATGACGCTTGCGGCCGTGCTTGGCGATGCCCAGTGGATCGACCGGAAGACAGTAGTGCCGATGACGCCATGTGCGTAGTCTTTGCCGCCGAGCATCAGACAGCCGAACGCAAGCACGGCCACGGTTGCCGTCAGGGAGACTGTCCGGCCTATAGCCCGCCACTTGTCTCGCACCCATCCGTGCAGAAGGACGGTGCCGAGGATCACCGGGTCCCAGGCGAGCGTCGCGTACTTGGTGGCGTTGGCCGCGACGAGCAGCGCCGCGCAGGCCGGCAGCCAGCCGTAACCGCCCGCGCGAATCCGGACCGCCGCCCAGGCGGAGAGCACGAGCAAAAACAGAGCTGGGGGGCCGAACGTGGCAAACGCGCCGTAGTGAACGGTGAGTCCGCAGACCGCGAAGAGCAGCGCGGCGAGAAGGCCGGCGAGCCGGCCGAAGAGCTGACCGCCAATCAGGTACACAAGCACCGTGGTCGCGAGCATGGCAGCCAGGGACACCGTCCGGGCCGCGGCCAGGCCGCCCACCGAGTCGGCCGCGGCGGCGAGCGGGGGGTAAAGCGCAGGAGCGCCGGAGAACCAGCTAGGGAAGTCCGGGATGGCGGCATGGTGCAGCCAGTGCGCCCATTCCGCGTGACCCGCCTCAATGTAGAGAGCCTCATCGGTGAATGCTGCCGAGCGCCACAGCCAGGACACCGTCAGGGCGGTCTGGGCCATCAGGATTGACCACAGCGGCCAGGAGGCTGGGAGCTTCGTGTTGAGATCTGACAGCTTCTGGCGCAGACTTGACAGTTTCTGGCTGAGACGGGCGCCGAACAGCCTGGGCGCGCCGCGCCTCGGGCGCGGCGACGCCGGTGCCTCGTCGGAGGACGTCAGCAGTTCCGGGGAAGCCGCCCGCCGACCGGACACGTCAGCCCCCTCGCACGCTCTCGTACCTGCCTGCCATCAGGCCGACGTCATGAATGAGTTGCACGGTTCGGACCGACCCGGCCGCCAGAATAGTTTAAATAGTAATTATCGGACTCGGGGAAATATTATCAAGGCGGCCGGGTGTTCTGCCCGCTGTTGCAGTGACCTGGGTCGGACCTGAGTGAATCACTTCGTGCGCTGATACGGGAGGCGGCCGGCGCCTCCCCGGGGCCCGTGATCAGTGCCCGGGAGCTGGCAGGAGCCGTCGGAGGCTGCTGATGGCTGATGCCTGACCCCTGATGCAGGCCCGGGCCGGCGGCTGACCCCGGCAGAATGTCAGTGGGTCCGGATACGATTAACGGCGCGCCTTCTAGGCCAGCGAACTCCCCGTTCTCACCGGCCGGATAGAGAACACAGACCAGGAGAAACAGAGCGCACAGTGGCAGAACGACTGGTAGTCCGCGGTGCCCGCGAGCACAACCTCAAGGACGTCTCGCTGGACCTGCCCAGGGACGCCATGATCGTATTCACCGGGCTGTCGGGCTCAGGTAAGTCCAGCCTGGCATTCGACACGATCTTTGCCGAGGGGCAGCGCCGGTATGTCGAGTCGCTGTCGGCCTACGCCAGGCAGTTCCTCGGCCAGATGGACAAGCCCGACGTCGATTTCATCGACGGCCTGTCGCCGGCTGTCTCCATCGACCAGAAGGCCGCCAGCCGCAACCCGCGGTCCACGGTCGGGACGGTCACCGAGGTCTACGATTACCTGCGCCTGCTGTTCGCCAGGATCGGCAAGCCGCACTGCCCGGTCTGCGGTCGGCCGATCGCCAGGCAGACGCCGCAGCAGATCGTCGACCGGGTACTGGAATTCGACGAGGACACCAGGTTCCAGGTACTCGCCCCGGTCATCCGCGGCCGCAAGGGCGAGTACACCGAGCTGCTCCGCGACCTGCAGACGAAGGGCTACTCGCGGGCCAGGGTGGACGGCGTGACGGTCAGGCTCGACGACGCGGCCACGGGATCGGGCAAGCTTCCGGCCCTGAAGAAGTACGAGAAGCACACCATCGAGGTGATCGTCGACCGGCTTTCGGTGAAGGAGTCGGCCCGGCGGCGGCTGACCGACTCGGTGGAGACGGCGCTCGGCCTGTCTGGCGGCGTCGTGGTCCTCGACTTCGTCGACCTGCCGGATGACGACCCCAACCGGGAGCGGATGTACTCCGAGCACCTGGCCTGCCTCTACGACGACCTGTCGTTCGAGGAGCTTGAGCCGCGGTCGTTCTCGTTCAACTCACCCTGGGGAGCCTGCCCGGACTGCACCGGCCTGGGCACCAGGATGGAAGTCGACCCCGAGCTGGTCGTCTCCGACCAGGACCTGTCGCTGGCCGCGGGCGCGATCGGCGTGTGGAGCGGCGGACACGTCAGTGATTACTTCGTCAGGCTGATGGAGGCGCTGGGCAGCTCGCTCGGGTTCAGCGTCGACACGCCGTGGGTCAAGCTGCCGGCCGCCGCGAAGAAGGCGCTGCTGCACGGCCACGACGAGCAGGTGCACGTCAGGTACAAGAACCGGTACGGCAGGGAGCGGTCGTACTACACGAACTTCGAGGGAGCGATCCCGTACGTCTCGCGGCGCCACGCCGAGGCGGAGAGCGACTCGAGCCGGGAGAAGTTCGCGGGCTTCATGCGCCAGGTGCCCTGCCCGTCCTGCAACGGGACCAGGCTCAAGCCGCTGACCCTGGCGGTCACGATGGACGGCCGGTCGATCGCCGCCTACTGCGCGCTGCCGATCGGCGAGCTGACCAAGCAGTTGCGCACCCTGGAGCTGTCCGAGCGTGATCAGCAGATCGCCGGCCGGGTGCTCAAGGAGATCAACGCCCGGCTCGGCTTCCTGCTCGACGTCGGCCTGGACTACCTGACGCTGGACCGAGCCTCGGCCACGCTGGCGGGCGGCGAGGCGCAGCGGATCCGGCTGGCGACCCAGATCGGCTCCGGCCTGGTCGGTGTGCTGTACGTGCTGGACGAGCCGTCCGTCGGACTGCACCAGCGGGACAACCACCGGCTGCTCGAGACGCTCCTGCGCCTGCGGGATCTCGGCAACACGCTGATCGTGGTCGAGCACGACGAGGACACGATCAAGGCGGCCGACTGGGTCGTCGACATTGGCCCGAGGGCGGGCGAGCACGGCGGCCAGATCGTCGTGTCCGGGCCGCTGGAGGAGCTGCTGGCTAGCGAGGAGTCTCTGACCGGCGCGTACCTGACCGGCCGCGAGTCGATCCCGGTTCCCGCCAAGCGCCGCAAGGTGTCCCGCAGCAAGGAGGTCGTGGTCAAGGGCGCGACCGAGCACAACCTGCAGGGCGTGGACGTCGCGTTCCCGCTCGGCACCTTCATCGCGGTCACCGGCGTATCGGGTTCGGGCAAGTCGACCCTGGTCAACGACATCCTGTACGCGGCACTGGCCAAGGAGTTGCACGGGACCAGGATCGTGCCAGGACGGCACGCCAAGGTCACCGGCATGCATCAGCTGGACAAGGTCGTCCACGTCGATCAGGGTCCGATCGGCCGCACGCCGCGGTCCAACCCGGCCACCTACACCGGGGTGTTCGACCACGTCCGCCGGCTGTTCGCGCAGACGACCGAGGCCAAGATCCGCGGCTACCAGCCGGGCAGGTTCTCGTTCAACATCAAGGGCGGCCGGTGCGAGGCCTGCGCGGGCGACGGCACGATCAAGATCGAGATGCAGTTCCTGCCCGACGTGTACGTGCCGTGCGAGGTCTGCCACGGCGCCAGGTACAACACCGACACCCTGCAGGTGCACTACAAGGGCAAGACCATCGCGGATGTGCTGAACATGCCGATCGAGGAGGCGTCGGAGTTCTTCGAGCCGGTGCCCGCCATCCACCGCCACCTGAAGACGCTGGTGGACGTGGGTCTCGGTTACGTCCGGCTCGGCCAGCCGGCGCCGACGCTGTCCGGCGGCGAGGCACAGCGGGTCAAGCTCGCTTCCGAGCTGCAGCGGCGGTCGACCGGGCGGACGATCTACGTCCTCGACGAGCCGACGACCGGCCTGCACTTCGATGACATCCGCAAGCTGCTCGGCGTGCTCGGCCGGCTCGTCGACGGCGGCAACACGGTGATCGTGATCGAGCACAACCTGGACGTGATCA
>JADGPC010000518.1 GCA_017882645.1 Streptosporangiales bacterium
ACGGCGGATCACGGGATGACCGATGTCCCGGCCAGTGACCGGATCGACGTCGACGCGCTGCCGCAGCTGCGCGAGGGGGTGGCCCTGCTCGGCGGCGAGCCGCGGGCCCGGCACGTGTACTGCAGGCCGGGCGCGGCTGACGACGTGCTGACCGCCTGGCGGGAGGTGCTCGGCGACCGGGCGTGGGTGGTGACCAGGGAGCACGCGATCGCCGACGGCTGGTTCGGCCCGGTCGACCCGCAGTTCACGGCCCGGATCGGCGACGTGGTCGCCGCCCCGTGCGGCCCCAGCGCCATCGTCGCCACGAAAGCCGAGCCGCGCGAGTCGGCGCTGGCCGGGATGCACGGCTCGCTGACCCAGTCGGACCAGCTCGTGCCGCTGCTGACCCTGACCCTGAACTGAACCGGGCAGCGTCGAGTCGCGGCGGGACGGCGCGTCCCTGGCAGGTTTGTCCACAGGCCAGTCCGGGAACCCCACCGCGTCTGGCCTGGTTATGCACAGGATTCAGGAGGTTATCCACAATGACGAGCGCCAGCCCTGATGCTGCCCCGCCCGGTCCCGGCGGCGGGCCGCTGATCAGCGTGACCGAACTGGCCGCCTGGCTCGGATCAGAGCGTCCGCCGGCGCTGCTCGACGTGAGGTGGCGGCTGGGCGGGCCGCCGGGAGTCGAGACCTACCGAGCCGGCCATCTGCCCGGAGCCTGCTTCGTCGACCTCGACCGGGACCTGGCCGGACCCGCCGGCTCCGGCGGCGGCGGCCGGCATCCGCTGCCGGCGGCCAGCGTGCTCGAAGCTGCCATGCGGCGCGCGGGCCTGGGCGCGGGCCAGGTCGCCGTGGTCTACGACGACGGCGACTCCGCCATCGCCAGCCGCGTGTGGTGGCTGCTGCGCTACTTCGGCCATCACCAGGTCGCCGTGCTCGACGGCGGATTCCTGGCCTGGACCGCCGCGGACCTGCCGGTGACGACCGACGTGCCGAGCCCGGACCCCGGTGACTTCACCGCTGGCGCCGCCGGCGGCATGCCCGTGCTCGACGACGACGGGGCGGCACGGCTCGCCCGGTCCGGCTTCCTGCTCGACGCCAGGGCCGCCGAGCGGTACCGCGGCGAGGTCGAGCCCGTCGATCCGGCGGCCGGCCACATCCCGGGTGCGATCAGCGCTCCGGCGACCGGCAATGTCAGGCCGGACGGCGTGTTCCTGAGCCCGGACGAGCTCGCCCGCCGGTTCGCCGGCCTGGGCCTGGCCGCCGCGGCCGGCCTCGCCCAGGGAGCCGACCCGACCGCGGGAACCGACCGGGCCGCGGGAACCGACCCGGCCGCGGGCCCCAGCGGCGCGCCGCGGATCGGCGCTTACTGCGGCTCCGGCGTGACCGCGGCCCAGGAGGTACTGGCGCTCGAACTGGCCGGCCTGCCCGCCGCGCTTTACGTCGGCTCCTGGTCGGCCTGGTCATCCGACCCGGCCCGCCCCGTCGCCACCGGCCCAGAACCCGGGTAACGGCCCGCGCGCCAGCTCAGGTCGCGACCGGCGGTCAGGATCAGCCAGGTAGCCGCGCCCGTCGCCAGCGCGGGGCCGGCCGGGCCCGGCCCGGCCAGGAAGGCCGCTGCCGCGACGCCGCCGGCGGCGATGACCCGCAGCGCCAGCCGGAACGGCAGTCCGCGGCCGGCGAGCGGACGGCGGGCCTGGGTCAGGGCCACTCTCGCCTCGCCGCGGCCGAAGCCGGTGCGCAGGTCGGTGTAGGCGGCGGCCGCGGCAGCGAATCGCTCCGGGTCACCGCCGTCGGCTCGGTCCGGGTGCGTCGCGGCAGCCATCCGCCGCCAGACAGCGCGAACCTCGTCGTCGGTCAGCTTGCCGCCCGGGTCCAGGCCGAGTACGGCGAACGGGTCACCGGCCAGCGCCCGGGCCGGGCGGGCCGGGCGACCAGACCGGGCCGCGAGCCGGCCGGTCATGCCCCTGGCTCCGGCCCGAAGGCCGCGTCGAGCACGGCGGAGACATCGGGACGCGCGCCGGTGGCCGCCGCCCCCTGGGCCACTACGGGGCCAGCGGCCGGCGCACGATTATCGGCCGCCGCAAGACCGGCGACCGGCGGCACGAGCCGCTCGCTGACTGCCGCGGGCGCGGCGACCAGCCGCTTCACCTGAACGTAGGTCACGCCGCCGCGGTAGATGTAGGCCACCTGGCCGACGTCGAGGCCGCGGATCAGGGCCGCATCCACGACCGCCACCTCGGTCACCCGCGACGTGCCCTGATGCCGCCAGACCGGGAACCGGCCGAGCCGCCTAGTCGTCTCCACTGCCTTGCGGGTCCCGGCCAGTCCGGTCAGCGGCTCGGGATGCGGCGTCCGCAGCAGCCAGACGCCGCCCTCGGCCGACGCCGCGATCCGGTACCGCTCGTCCTCGGTGGCGGCCAGACCTGGCCAGGACTGTGCCGACACCTGCACCGCCAGCCCGAGCGACCTGGCCCGCTCGTACAGCTGCCAGATCGGCAGCCGCCGCGAGACCGCGGAGAACTCATCGACCGCGAGCAGGATCTCGCGCCGCTGCGGTCCGCGGACCGCGAAGCTCGCCAGCAGGTCGACCAGCGCCCTGGCCTGGCCCTCGGCGACCGGGATCTGATCGGTGCCTTCCAGGATGCAGTACCAGGCATCGGCGTCGCCGAATCCGCCCGGGCCGTCCAGCCCGGCACCGAGCCGGCGGAACAGCGTGCGGAACCGGAGCGCGACGTCACCGAGGTGGCGGGAGGCTGATCGGATCAGGGCGTGATCGGCGGCCGATCCGGCAGCCCCGTATGCCGTCGCCAGCCAGCCGGGCTCGAGCCGGCTGAGCAGGTCGCCCGAGCTGGCCGGCGGTCCGCATGGCGCCTCGACCGCGAGCCCGATCAGAGCCTCCATCACGTCGGCGTAGTACGCGGCCGAGCCTGTCCCGTGCTCGATCAGGTCGACGAGCGTCGTCGTGAGCTGACGCGGCGGCAGCGACCACAGGGAAAGGCTGGCCTCGTCCGGCCAGACAGCGGTGGACCGGGCGCCTGCCTGCCTGAGCACCCGCCTGAACCGGTCGGCAACCCGGCGGGCATCGGAGCCGCCCTTGCAGTCGAGCACGACGAGCAGCGGCGGCGCGCCGAGGCCAGCCGCATGCCGGCGCAACCCGGTCGCCATGAACGCGGTCCACAGCCGCAGCAGCAGCGTCGTCTTGCCGGTCCCGGTCGTGCCGACGACAACCTGGTGTGACCGCATCCGCCGGTAGCTGACCGCCGCGAGCGGGCCGCCGCGATGACCGACCGCCCTGATCACCGCGCCGACCACGAGCAGGTCACCGCGCATGGTCAGCGGCGCCGAGCCGGGCGCGGCGATCCTGGCCCTGGCCGACCGCACCTGATGCCGCCACTGCCGCCGGTCGAAGGCTGCCGAGGCGGCGGGGGAGAGCCCGCCAGCGCCCGAGCGGAGCAGGGCAGTGCGGTAGGTCCAGGCCAGGCCGCCGGTGACCAGGCCGAGGGGGACGGCAAGCGGAGCGATCACCGCCGCCGCGCGCAGCGGGGAGCCCGCCCGCGCGAGGTGCCAGAAGCCCAGCCAGGCGTGGTACGGGGCGGCCGCGACCGCCTGCCAGCCCGGCGCGGCGCCCGCGGTCCAGGCCAGCCAGACGGCGACCATCGGCCCGCACCACGCGGCGGCGGCGAACAGCCTGCGAGGCAGCCAGCCCTGCCGCCACGCGGCGGTCAGCGCGCCGGCGGCGACGAGGGACACGGGCGCCGCAGCGACCGCGGCCGCCGCCAGCGCCAGCGCGCCGAGCACGCGAGCCAGCGCCCGCACCATCGCCTGGGCCACGACCAGTCTCAGCCACCCCCCGATCACGGCGCCGCCTCGCCGGCCGCGGGCCTGTCCAGGCCGGAACCAGCCAGGCCGGCGCCGTCGGGCAGCAGCCGGATCTCGACCCGCGATCCGAGGCGGCCAAGGGCGTCTCTGGCCCTGGCCACCACCGGCCTGGCCGCGGGCGAGCACAGGTAGATCGCCCTGGAGTTCCGGGGCGGCCGGCCAGGCACCTGAACCTCGGCGGCCAGGCAGCCGTAGTCGCCCGTGCGGCTCAGCAGCTCGCGCATGATGGCCCCGGTTCTGGCCGAGGTTTTCGGGGTCAGCTCGGCCTCGATCGCCCAGCACTCTCCGGCCCACGGGTAACCGGTCCCGTCCGGCCAGTGCACCTCACCGTCCGGCATGTGCTCGCGCAGGCCGATCCGGCCGCCCAGCCTGGCCCTGAGCCGTCGCTCGCTCCGCCAGTAAGCCCCGCCCGCAGTGAACTGCGGCGTCGCCATCAGCGCCAGCCTGACCTGGGTCACGGCGCGCAGATGGGCCAGCCTGGATAACCCGGGGGAGCCCGCCGAGTACGGCAGCCCGCACGTCGCCAGGCCCGCCCTGGTCAGCCAGACCCAGCGGGGACCTGGGCTCAGGACCGCCGCCTGCGCGTTCCCCGCGGCTCGCCAGCCAGCCACGACCGCGGAAACACGCCGCCGGCTCACGCCGAGCACGGTCGCGAGCTGATCAAGCTGCACGCCGTACATCTCCGCGACGAAGACCAGCCCGGCCCCGGGCACCATGGCCGGGAAGCGCTGGTCAGCCACCGGTAACGGCGACATCCCGTCGGCACCGCTCACCTCACCATCTCACCATGCATGCGGCGGGCTGGACAGCGCCAGCGACCGCCGCTGCCCGGGCGCGCCACGCGCGACACGGCCGCCCGGTGCTGGTGCCCGGACGATCCTTGCTGCACAATGTCTCTGGAGCATCAGCAGCAACGCAGTTCAGGAAGCAGGCAGCCAGCCCGCGCCCGACCAAGGTTCGTTGGGGAAGACGCACCTCGTCGGCAGGTTGGGAGGTCTGGTGTCCGTACGCGGCGTGTTGCAGATGCACTCTGCGCCCCCGGCGCTGAGCCCGCATATCGAGTGGGCCGTCGCCGGGATTTTCGGCGTGCCCGTCAAGCTGAACTGGATAGAACAGCCGGCCGCTCCTGGCTCGGTCAGGACCGAGCTGGACTGGCAGGGCCGCCCGGGCCTATCGGGCGAGATTGCCTCGGCGCTCGCCGCCTGGAACCTGCTCAGGTTCGAGGTGACCGAGGACGCCAGCCCGGGCTGCGACGCCATGCGCTACAGCTGCACGCCGACGCTCGGCATGTTCTCGGCCAGCGTCGGCGCCAACGGCGACATCATGATCAGCGAGAACCGGCTCAGGGCGGTCATGACGCTGGCCGCATCCGGTGCCGACAGCGACCGGCTCGGGGCGATCCGCGAGCTGCACGGGCTGCGGCATCCGGCTCTCGGCGGCTCGCTCGAGGCCGAGTTGTCGCTGCTGCTTGGCGAGGCGTGGGACGCCGAGCTTGAGCCCTTCCGGCACGCTTCGGCGGGAGCGCCCGTCCGCTGGCTGCACGCCACTGGCTAGTATCGCTGGTCAGGCACCCCGCTGAGCCCCTGAGCGTCGCAGCACCAGGGGTTCAGCGCTGTTCGGCGAATCGAGGATGGCGATGACTCATCCGGTCGCGGGTTCCGGGCGCCCGGCCCTGTCGGCGACCGACCGGACTACGCACCGCCGGCTGCGCGAGCAGGGCCGCGCGGACCGCGCCGACCTTCTCGCTGTCCTGCGGGCGGGCTTCATCGCCCACCTCGGCGTCGTGGTCGACGGCACGCCGATGGTGATCCCGACCTCGTACGGGTTCGACGACGACACGCTGTACCTGCACGGCTCGGTCGCGAGCCGGAGCCTGGCCGGAGCGGCCCAGGCGTGCGTGACGATCACCCTGGTCGACGGGCTGGTCCTGGCCAGATCCGTCTTCGAGCACGCGGTGAACTACCGGAGCGCGATGATCTACGGCACCCCGCGGCTGGTCACCGACCCGGCCGAGAAGCTGCACGGCCTGCACCTGCTGTCCGAGCACCTGGCGCCTGGCCAGTGGGACTATGCCCGTCAGCCGAGCCGCAAGGAACTCGCCGCCACCTCGCTGCTCGCCCTGCCGCTCGCTGAGGCCTCGGTGAAGATCAGGACCGGGCCGCCGGACGACGCGGACAGTCCCGATGCGGCGCTCGGGCTCTGGGCGGGCGAGCTTCCCCTGGTCAGCAGCTGGGGCGAGCCGGTCCCCGATCCTGACCTGCCAGCCGGTACCCGGGTCCCGCCGCACCTCGTCGCGCGGGCGGGCACCAGGGCGTTCGATGCCGGCCGCTGATCCGGCCCAGTGCGGGCCCGGACAGGTTGGACCGCCGGCTCAGCGATCGCCGGCGGCCGCGAGCGGCTCGCCGTCCTCCGGCCTGTTCGCCGAGATCCACGCGTCGATGCGCTGCCACCAGTCGTAGAGCCAGCGCAGCTGAGCCTCGTGATCCAGGTCCCGCGGCACCTCGTCGACCGGCACCCGCCACCACTTGGCTCTGATGGTCTGATCGACCGGCAGCTTCCGCCACACGTCCCCGACACTGACCAGCCGGTCGAGGCCGGCATGAGCGACGAAAATCACGTCAGCGGATGGGCACGCGCTGATGGCGGTGAACGCCCCGCCGCTGCGCGGGGCCAGCAGGTTGGGCATCTCCCGCGCCCGGGCGGCCAGGTCACGCCGGCCAAGCTGCTCCAGCCGCATGATGCCGCGCTCCCACCGGCCCGGCGTCCAGTTGCCGCCCTCGGGGAAGATCACCAGTGCGCCGGAATTATCAAGCCCGCTCGCCAGTCGTTCGATTTGCTCAACGAAAAGCCGCCCGCCGGTCTTGGCATGCTGGATGAACACGTTGGGTACCCGGTTGGCCACGACGTCGAGGCCGGGATCGAGTTGCAGCGTTGCCTTCATCACGACCCGCGGCCGCCGCCCGTACAGGCTGAGCAGGTGATGGACGAGCAGGAACGAGTCGCCGGGACCGGCGTGCCGGCTCAGCACGATGACCGGGCGGGCCAGCCTGGCGGCTAGCTCGGTCCCGGTGAGCTCGGGCTCGTCGATCTCAACCCGCAGCCCGAAGGCGCGGGTCGCCGCCCCGTAGACGCGGCCGAGGAACCATCTCATGATTGCGTAGTGCCGCGCCTGGTAGGGCTCGGTCCGCAGCCGGCCGCCGAACCCGCTGGCGATCCACAGTCCCAGGCACATGAACACCGCGGCGGTGTCAGCGAAGAGCCAGACCAGGGCGAAGAACAGCAGCCGCAGGACGCGCTTGCGCCGCGGCCGCGGTCGCCGGAGCAGCCCGAAGATCCAGATCAGGACGGCCAGCAGCGGGAACAGCAGGGCCAGGGCGACGGCGATGACGAACGTCAGCGGCGCGAGTACCAGCCTGCGGATCAGCCTGGGCGGGAGCATGGGCCTCTCCTGTCAGTGCCCGCCGAGCGTCAGTGCCCGTCGAGAGTCAGTGCCCGTCGAGCGCGGCCAGGTAGCGCTCGGACGCCGAGTACGCGCGCTCGATGCTGGCCCCGACCATAGTCTTGTCCCGGTATCGCAGCTGCGACAGATCCGGCGCGCGGGGATTTCCGCCGCTCGGCAGGAGATGGACATCGACGCCGTCCGGCAAGTCCGACATTTCCTCATGGAACCGGTGCCGGCGCGCGATCTCGAAGGCGACCAGGCCGACCTCCCACGGCCGCCTCGGCACGGTCAGCGGGCGCTCGATCCGGCCGACCTGAAGGACGTAGACCGTCGTCGCGCCCAGCGCCAGTGCCCGTCCCACCGGAATGGAGTCGACCAGGCCGCCGTCGAAGCAATGCTCGTCACCGACCCTGACCGGCGGCAGCAGCCCGGGAATCGCGCAGGAGGCCAGGATCGCCGGCACCAGCGGGCCGGAGCTGAACCAGCGCGCGCTGGCCCGCTCGATGCTCGCCGCGACGCAGTGGAACGGCAGCGCGAGCCCGGCGAAGTCGCTGACCGGCAGCTTGGCGGCCAGCATGTGCCGCAGCGGCTCGATCGAATGCAGGTGCGTTCCCGATCGGGCCAGGCGGACCGCCCGCCCCCAGAGGTTCTCGCTGAATGCCTGCCTGATGGCCTCGCCGTGCCACAACTCGCTCAGCCGGCCGGCCGCACCAGCCGGATCAGCGGCCACGAAGGCGCCATTGATCGCGCCGATCGAGGTGCCCACCACCAGATCGGGCGTGATTCCCGCCTCGGCGAGCGCCCGCAGCATGCCAACCTCGTGAGCGCCGAGCAAGCCCCCGCCGCCCAGCACGAACGCCGTCCTCACCGCAGACACCCCCTTGCCGCCAGCACTACGGTAGCGGGGCGTCAGCGGGCGCCTGGCGGGCCGGGCGGGACTTCATCCGGCACCTTTCGCCTGCTCCGAGAGCTGCGTCGCCGTCGACTTCGGCCAGACCGACCTGGCGCCGGGAACCAGGGCGCGGTTGATGACCCAGGCGATTTTCTCGATGGTCCCGATACCGTACGACAGGCCAGGTGCGGGATTGTCCTGAGTCAGCACGACGATCGTGTAGCCGAAGGTCTTGTGGATGAAGCAGCCGATGCTGTTGACCACCCACGGGCTGCTGCTCGGGTCGGGCAGCGGCGCCCAGCCGTTCTTGATGTGCCAGCTGAAGTACTTCGGCGATCCGGCCCGCACGCCCCAGGTCTCGGAGCTGACCACATGGTTCATCAGGTACAGCTCGTACTGGCGGGATGCCGTGGTCAGGACCTGGCCGGGGGACATCAGCAGCCGGAGCAGCAGCGTCTCGTCGTGGGCCGTGATCTCGGTCAGTCCCCAGGCCCCCCAGGTGTTCAGCTCGGTCTGCTTCATCTTGGCGCGGTTCAGGAAGTGCTGCAGGCTGGTCAGGCCCACGTGCGCCCACAGCGCGCTGGCCGCCGCGTTGTCGGACTGGGTGATCATCAGCCAGGCCTCGTTCTTCTCCCACGCGTCCAGACTCCGGTGCCCGTCCTGAGCCTTGAGCAGCAGCGCCGCGAGGATGGTGGCCTTGACGGCGCTGGCCGAGTAGTTCTTCCTGGCGGTGCCGTACCAGCAGCTCAGCCCGAGCGAATCGTCCGACACGGACGCGCTGACGTCGTGGAACGGGTTGTAGGACGGGTCAGCGCTGGTGAACCTCGTGCGCAGGGCGGCGCCGATCGCGCGGGCCAGCTTGTGGGCCATTTCCTGGTGGGCCTTCGCGGCGTTGCAGCGCGGCACGCTCGTGCTGACCGCGGCGGCCGCGGCGGCTGCGGCGCTGCCGCCGGTCATCGCAGTGAGGGTGATGAGCACGGTGAGGGCGCCGGCCGCGGCGAGCGCCGGCGCGGTCCTCCAGGTTCGTCCAATGCGCCTCATGAGCATGATCAGCAGACGCGCAGCAGTAAATGCGGGTTGCCGCCACAGAGGAGATTTCGTCCCGTTGTGACCGGATCGTGACCTAGCCGCCGCCCGGCCGGGGATAGCCGCGCGTCACCGTCCTGGCCAGGATGCCCAGCGTGGCCCGCAGCGCCCCCTCGGAGATGACCGGGAAGATCCCGGCCTCCCGCCACACCGGGTCGATGGCGGACCAGTCGTAGTAGGACGTGACGAGCGCGCCGGCCTCGGCGGGCTCGAGCCGGTAGCCGTACACGTGGCCGATCGGCGGCTTGATATTGCCGAGTATCGTCCAGGCGATCTCGGCGTCCGGAACGAAGGCCGTGATCGTCACGGTCACGTCGTAGCGGCCGAGCGGGTAGTCGTTGAGCGCCTCGCGGTCCATGTGCACGACGAAGCTGTCGCCCGCAGCGCTGACCGGCTCCCCGCTCGCGTCCATCAGCATCCCCGCGCTGTCGATGGCGACGTGGCCATGCGGGTCGCAGAGCACGCGGAAGATGTCTGCGGGCTCGGCCTCGATGATCCGCCGGACTTCGATGCGCTCGCTCGTCATGGGCACATGATGGCAGCCGCTGACTGGCCGTCCCGAACAGGCCGGCGCGCCTGGGCATCACGCCGGTCGGCGTGGGCCGGCCGGCCATGCACGAGCAGATGCGCGCGCTCGGCGCCGCGGCGTGCATCGACTACGCCCAGGGCGACTCGCCGGACAGGCTGCCGCACTGGCGCGCGGCGCCGTGGACGCCATTGCCGACCTGGTCGGCGGACCGCACGCGGCCGCTGCGCTGCCCGCCCTCCGGCCTGGCGGGCAGATCGCGTCCATCGCCACGCCCGAGCTAGACCTCAGCCACGAGCTGCCACTGTCCGCGGCGGCGCGGGCGCACCAGATCCTGGAATCTGGTCACCCTGGCGGCAAGTTCGTCCTGTCCGTAGCCAGCTAGCGGACTCGCCGGCCAGCGGCGGCCGTCAGCATGCCGCGGCTGGCCGGCTAGATTCAGTAGGTGCCGCTCCGAGACCTTGTCTACCGGCTGTACACCAGACGGCTGCGGGCCCAGCTCGTCGGCCTGCCCATGCCCAGGCATGTCGGCCTGATCATCGACGGCAACCGCCGCTGGGCCAGGCAGATGGGCATGGCCAATCCGAGTCTCGGCCATAAGCACGGCGCCGAGCACATCGACGACCTGCTGCGCTGGTGCGAGACGGCTGGCATCAAGCACGTGACGGTGTTCCTGTGCTCGACCGAGAACCTGATGCGTCGCGGTGACGCCGAGGTCGCGTTCCTGATGGACGTCATCGAGCAGTTCGTGGCCGACAAGCTGACCAGCGAGACATCCGGCTGGCAGGTGCACACCGCGGGGATGCTCGACGTCCTGCCCGACAGCACGTCGCTGGCGCTGAAGGAGGCGGTCGCCGCGACCCGCGACCGCACGACCGGTGCGCATGTCACGCTGGCGATCGGCTACGGCGGCCGTCAGGAAGTGATCGACGCGATCGTCGCCCTGCTCTACGAGCAGGCCGCGGCCGGCTCTACGCTGACCGACCTGGCGCAGACACTGACCACCGCCGATGTCGCCCGGCACCTCTACACGGCCGGCCAGCCCGACCCTGACCTGGTGATCAGGACCAGCGGCGAGCAGCGCCTGTCGAACTTCCTGCTGTGGCAGAGCGCGTACTCGGAGCTGTACTTCTGCGAGGCGTACTGGCCCGCGTTCCGGGAGGTCGACTTCCTGCGCGCGCTGCGCAGCTACGCCGCGCGCGGGCGGCGCTACGGAGCCTGACCGGGCCCGGCGCTCTCCGAGCGGGTTACAGCGGGATGTTGCCGTGCTGGCCGCGAGCATGCGCCACCGACGCGATCGCCGCGGCCAGCGCCTGCCTGGTCTTGGCGGGATCGATCACCTCGTCGATGACGCCCAGCTGCTGCGCCCGGAGCAGGCCGCCCGCCTCGCGCTCATGCTCGGCAGCCAGCTCGGCCTCGATCTCGTGCCGCTGGTCGGCCGGCGCCGCCGCCAGCGTCCTGCGGTGCAGGATCCGGACCGCGGCGACCGCGCCCATCACCGCGAGCTCAGCGCCGGGCCACGCGAACACCCTGGTCGCGCCCAGTGACCGCGAGTTCATCGCGATGTAGGCGCCGCCGTAAGCCTTCCTGGTCACCAGCGTGACCCGCGGCACGGTTGCCTCGGCGAACGCGTGCAGGAGCTTCGCGCCGCGGCGCACGACTCCGTCCCACTCCTGGCCGACGCCGGGCAGGTACCCGGGAACATCCACCAGGACGACCAGCGGCACGCCGAAGGCGTCGCACATCCGCACGAACCTGGCGGCCTTCTCGGCCGATGTCGCATCCAGGCAGCCGCCGAGGCGCAGCGGGTTGTTCGCGACCACCCCGACCGTCCGGCCGCCGAGCCGGCCGAGCGTCGTCACGACGTTCGGTGCCCACCTCGGGTGCAGCTCGACACCCGGCCCGTCGAGCACGCCGCTGATCAGCGGATGCACGTCGTAGGCGCGCTTCGGCGACTCCGGCAGCAGGGCGGCCAGGTCGGTGTCGGCCAGGGACGGGTTGTTCACCTCGTCGCTGTCGCTGTTCTGGCTGCCGAGCAGCAGCGCGAGTTCGCGTGCCGTGGCCAGGGCGTGACTGTCGGTCGGACTCACCACGTGGACGACCCCGGAGCGCCTGCTGTGCGGCTCCGGGCCGCCGAGGCGCTCCATGTCGACATCCTCGCCGGTCACGCTGCGCACGACATCGGGACCGGTCACGAAGATGCGGCCCTGGTCGGACAGGATCACCAGGTCGGTCAGCGCCGGCCCGTAGGCCGCGCCGCCTGCCGCTGCCCCGAGCACGACCGAGATCTGCGGCACCTTGCCCGAGGCACGGGTCATGGCGGCGAACACCAGGCCGACGGCGTGCAGGCTCTCGACGCCCTCGCGCAGCCGCGCTCCGCCGGAATGCCAGAGCCCGAGCACCGGGGCGCCGATCTCCAGCGCGCGGTCGTAGGCGGTGACGACCGCGGCGCAGCCGGCGCTGCCCATCGCGCCGCCCTGCACCCGCGGGTCACTGGCAAAGGCCACGGCGGGCATCCCGTCGATCAGGCCCTCGGCGGTGAGCACGCCGCTGGTGTCCTCGGGCAGCAGCAGCCGCACGGACCCCGCGTCGAAAAGTGCCTCGAGCCTGGCCATCGGGTCGCGGCCGGGCTGGGCCTGGGCACCATTGCCGCCCGCCGGGCTGGCGCTGGCCGGGGGCTGGGGGAGTCGGCTGTCGAGAATAGTCACGTCAGGCTCCTTGACTGCGATGGAAGTAGCCCCCTCAGGCGGCGGTAAAGACGACCGCGACATTGTGGCCGCCGAATCCGAATGAGTTGTTGATGACCGCCATCGGCTCAGGGCCGCGCGGGTTCAGGTCAGTCGGCTTGACCGCGATCTCGACGCCGAGGTCGTCCTCCAGGTCGTCCACGTTGATCGTCGGCGGCGCGGTCCGGTCATGAAGCGCCATGATGGCCGCCACCGACTCGACCGCGCCCGCGCCGCCGAGCAGGTGGCCGGTCATGGACTTGGTCGCAGACACCACGACGCTGGCCGCCACCTCGCCGAGCGCGGCGGCGATGGCCTGAGCCTCGACGACGTCTCCGGCCGGCGTGGAAGTGGCGTGCGCGTTCACGTGCGTGACCTGGGCCGCCGTGACCCGCGCATTCTCGAGCGCGCGGCGGATCGCGAGCACCGCGCCCGCCCCGTCGGGATCAGGCTGCGCGATGTGGTGCGCATCGGCGGAATAGCCGGCCCCCGCCGCGACCGCGTAGACGCGCGCGTTCCTGCTGGCCGCATGGCTTTCGGACTCGAGGACCACCATCCCGGCGCCCTCGCCAAGCACGAAGCCGTCCCGGCCCTTGTCAAACGGCCGAGAGGCGCGCTCCGGCTCGTCGTTGCGCAGCGACAGGGCGCGCATGGCCGCGAACGCGGCGATATTCAGTTCCATGATCGCCGCCTCGGTGCCGCCGGCCAGCACGATGTCGGCCCGTCCTGACCTGATCATGTCGATCCCGTAGCCGATCGCCTCGGCACCGGACGCGCAGGCACTGACCGGCGTGTGCACGCCCGCGCGGGCGCCCAGCTCGAGACTGATCCAGCCGGCTGACCCGTTCGGCATCAGCATCGGCACGGTGAATGGCGAGAGCCGCGACCAGCCCTTCTCCTTCAGCGTGTCGTAGGCAGCGAGAACGGATCCGATCCCGCCGATGCCGCTCGCCACCACCACGCCGAGCCGCAGCGGGTCGACCTCAGGCGAACCCGCGTCGGCCCACGCTTCCCTGGCCGCCGCGAGCGCGAACATCTCGCACCGGTCAAGCTTGCGGGCCTGGACCCGGTCGACCACGGTCGTCGGCTCGACCGCGGCCCTGGCCGCGATCTGGCAGGGCAGCCGCTGCGCCCAGTCGTCGGTCAGCGCGCTGACGCCGCTGCGACCGGCCAGCATGGCCTGCCAGGTGCTGGGAGCATCCCCGCCAACCGGCGTGGTTGCGCCGAGTCCGGTGACGACGACTCGGGTCGGATCGTTGGGCACGTGTGCGGTCTCCTCTGATGCTGCGGCCTGATCGGGATCACGCGGCGCCGGGCCGCGCCTGCTGAGGCCGGCGCGGCGCCGCGCGCTACTGGCTGTCCCGTCAGGCGGATACCGAGGCGCGCCCGACGTAGTCGACGACGTCCTGCACCGTCTTCAGGTCCTTGAGCTGGTCGTCGGGGATCTCCACGCCGAACTTGTCCTGCGCCGCCACCGCGATCTCGACCATCGAGAGGCTGTCGATGTCCAGGTCGTCGACGAAGGTCTTCTCCGGCGTTACCTCGTCCGCCGGGACGCCGGCGATCTCGTCGATGATCTCGCTGAGCCCGGCGAGGATTTCCTGCTGGGTCATAGCCATTCCCGTTTTCTCCTTTGTTGTGTTTGCCGTTACTAGGTGACGAAAGGCGGTTGCCGTGCGGCCAGTGCGCTCTGCCGCACCGTGCGACGCGGGTCAGGGTAGCGTGATCACCTGCGCCGCGTAGCAGACGCCCGCGCCGAACCCGATCAGCAGGGCCTTGTCGCCTGAGCCCAGCTCACCTCGCTCGATCATCCTGGACAAGGCCAGCGGGATCGACGCCGACGAGGTGTTACCCGCGGTGACGATGTCGCTGGCCACTTTGGCCTGAGGGGCACCGATCTTGCGTGCGAGCGCCTCGATGATCCGCAGGTTCGCCTGGTGCGGGACGAACACGGCGAGCTCGGTCGGGTCCACGCCGGCCTCGGCACAGGCCTGCTTCGCGATCGGGTGCAGCGCGGTCGTTGCCCACCTGAAGACCGCCTGGCCCTCCTGGAAGATGAACGAGTTGCGGTCCTTGATGCAGATCTTGTCCGCCATGTCGCCGTCGCTACCCCACACCACCGGACCTATCCCGGCCTCCGGCTCCTCCGCCTCGGCCGGGCCGACCACGGCAGCGCCCGCGCCGTCGGCGAAGATGATGCAGGTCGAGCGATCGGTCCAGTCCACCCACTGGGAGAGCTTCTCGGCGCCGATGACAAGCACATGCCGGGCCGAGCCGGCCCTGACCGCGTCGTTCGCGGCGGCCAGCGCGTAGCAGAACCCGGCGCAGGCCGCGTTGAGGTCGTAGGCGCCCGGCGCACCGATGCCAAGCCGGCGGGCGACAATCGCGGCGGTGTTCGGGATCATCACCTCCGGAGTGCAGGTGGCCACGATCACCAGGTCGATATCGGCGGGGGAGAGCCCGCTGCCGGCCAGCGCCTTGCCAGCAGCGGCGACTGCCATGTCAGCGACGGTCTCGTCCGGTCCCGCCAGCCGCCGGCTCGCGATCCCGACCCGGCTGCGAATCCACTCGTCGCTGGTCTCGACCGAGGCGGCCAGCTCGTCGTTGGTGACGACCCTGGCCGGCTGGTATCCGCCGAAGGCCAGCACCCTCGCGCCAGCGGAGCCTTGGTGGGTTCGCATCAGTCAGTGCCCTTCGCTGGTTGCCGGGTGGTTGGCCGGATCGAGCCGGACAATCGGCTGGCCCGGGCTGACCGGATCACCGTCCTCGACCAGCCACTCGATGATCGTCGCGGGGAAGCCTGCCGTCACCAGGTGGCTGTCGCCGCGCATCTCGACCCGGCCGAGCTCGGCGCCGCTGACCACCGATACCCCGGGCCCTTCGGGCGCGGCCGCTGACCGGAACGTCCCCCCGAGCGGAGCCACGAGCAGTCGCCATTCGGGCGCGTGGCTGTCCGAATGCAGGTCGTGCTCAGCCAGCATGGCCCGGGCCGCGTCAAGATCGCCGGGCGTCTTGACGGCGAGCAGCTGAATGCCCGGCAGTGCCCGGCGAGCCAGGCCGACCAGCGTGCCGGCAGGCGGCAGCTCGAGGAACGCGGTCGCCCCGAGACTGCTCATGGTCGCCATGCAGCTGTCCCACCGCACCGGGGCGCTGACCTGCCCGCAGATCCGCTCCAGCCAGTCCGCGCCGGTCCGCACCGGGGCGCCGTCCCGGTTCGACAGCACCGTCAGCACGGGATTCTGCACGGTCACCGTCGCCGCCTCCGCGCTCAGCGCCTCGGCAGCGGGCGCCATATGCGCGGTGTGGAAGGCACCCGCTACCTGCAGCGGCATGAGCCGGGCGCCGGCCGGCGGGTCGGCGGCGAATGCCGCCAGCTGCTCGGCTGTTCCGGCCGCGACGATCTGGCCGCCGCCGTTGATGTTGGCCGGGGTGAGCCCGTGCGCGTCCATCGAGCGCAGGACCGCGGCCTCGTCGCCGCCGAGCACGGCGGTCATCGAGGTCTGCTCGGCCGCGGCGGCGGCCGCCATCGCACGGCCGCGAACGCCGACCAGGCGCAGCGCGTCCCGCGACGCGAGAACACCTGCGATCGCGCCGGCGGCCAGCTCGCCGACGCTGTGGCCGGCCGCGATACCGGAGTGGTGCCCGTCCCGGTGGCCGGGCTCCTGCGGCCCGTCCGCGCGGCCGCTGCGCCCGTCCGCCTCCTCGCCCGTCAGCGACGGGCCGATGCCCAGCACTCCGGCAGCGGCGAGCGCGGCCGCGACCAGGAGCGGCTGGGCGACCGCGGTGTCCCTGATCTCGTCAGCGGTGCCGACGGTGCCGGCCTTGATCAGGTCGCAGCCCACCAGGTCGGACCAGGCGCCGAGCCGGTCGGCTACGCCGGGAAACTCGAGCCACGGCGCGAGGAAGCCAGGAGTCTGGGCGCCCTGGCCAGGCGCAGCGATGACGAGCATCTTCTTACCTTGCACTGTAGGAGTCCGCCATACGAATAGAGGAGGCTACGAACTTTTCTCACGATCGGTTGTAGGTATTCTACAAAACTACGTTTGCTTGTGAGACAGCCGCCCGTACACGATGGCGAGCCACAGCACGAATCCGCCGCGGCCGTCACCGGGATTGAAGCCGGTCAGTTCGGCCGCCCGGCGCAGCCGGTACCGGACCGTGTTGGGATGCACGAAGAGCATTCTGGCCGTCGCTTCCAGCGAGTTACCCTGCTCCAGGTACGTGGTCACGGTATCGAGCAGAGCGGCACCGCCACGATGCAGCGGCTCGTAGATGTGCTCGATCAGCTCCACGCGCGCGCTGTCGTCGCCGTCCAGGGCCCGCTCGGGCAGCAGCGCGGCGGCCGGCACCGGCCG
>JADGPC010000519.1 GCA_017882645.1 Streptosporangiales bacterium
AAGTGCGCCTGGCCGACGATGACGTTGACGTCATCGGGCTTGTCCAGCGCTACCTCCTCCACGTTGAGCGGTACTCCGGCCACCTCGCCAGCTCCCCTCAGTCGCAGCGTCAGCCCGGACGGCCGCGCGCCGATCGCTCACCTGCCCCCTGATCATCTACCCAGCCGCTGTCCCGGCCGGCCGAAACAACGGGAGGACCGCATGTCACGTACCGGAGTCGACAGTCTCGACCGCAGCATCGACAAGACCAATGTCTGGCTCGCCGACGTCGCTCAGAGCTTTGGCACTGACGACCGGCGGATGGCCTACCGGGTCACCAGGTCGTGGCTGCACACGCTGCGCGATCGCCTGCCGGTGCCGATCGCCGCGCACCTGGCCGCACAGCTGCCTGAACTGCTCCGGGGCGTGTTCTACGAAGGCTGGAACCCGAGCAAGGTGCCGATCAAGTTCGGCCGGGACGAGTACGTGGCCAGGTTCGCCAAGGAAGCCCAGGTGCACCTCCACGAGGTGCCGATGGCGGGGGCGCTGGTGACCTCGGCGATGCGGCGGCATATCTCCTCGGGCGCCATCGACGAGGCACTCGGCGCGCTGCCGACCGACGTCAGGGCACTGATCACGCCCGCCGACGGCCAGGGCGAGGGCCAGCGCGAGGGCGACGTCCGGGCTGGGGGCCAGAATGGAGGCACGAGCCAGGTCGGAGGCACGCGGTGATCACGAGAACTGATGCGGACAGGCTGCGCGCGCTGCGGGCGGCCGGACCCGCCGTCGTGTCGGTCTATCTGCCCATTCCGGTCGACCTGGCCGAGCATCGCGCCCTGGGCACGCGAGCCAGGGAGCTGATCAAGACCGCGGCGAGCCGGGAGCCGCGGGCCGGCGGCAGTCAGGTGCGCGATACCGACATCGAGTCGGTCGCCGGGGCAGTGGCGGCGCATAGCGATGAATGGCTGGGCCGCACGGCTGCCATCTTCGCCTGCGCTGAGATCGGCCTGCTGCAGATGATTACGCTGCCCGGCCACCTCACCGAGCAGGGGATGGTCTCGGACCGGCCTTATATCCGGCCGCTGCTCATCGCCATGCAGCGCAACCCCGCCTACCGGGCCGCGCTCGTGGACACGCAGCATGCCTGGATCCTGAACATCACCGACGACCAGATCGAGACGGTCGCCGAGCGGACCGATCGCGGTGTCAGGAGCCCGAACTTCGCCGGCTGGTACGGGCTGGAGGCGTACCGGATCCAGCAGCGGATCATGGAGCTGTCGAGGCAGCACTTCCGCGACACGATCGGCATTCTCGAGCGGCCGGCGAATGGCGAGCACCATCCGATCGTGCTCGGCGGGCACGAGGACGAGATCAGCCAGTTCGTCGCCGCGCTGCCGCGAACGATCAGGCAGAACGTGGCCGGGAGCTTCAGCGTGGATCTGCATACCGCGACGCCGGGGCGGGTCCGCGAGCTGGCCAGGCCGGTCCTGGACCGCTGGTCAGAGCAGACCGAGGCGCAGCTCGTCGACGAGGTGCTGAACGAGCCGCCCAACCGCTCGGTCACCACCGAGCTAGGCGGCTGCCTGAGCGCCAGCAGGGCCCGGTCCGTCGCTCAGCTCATCCTGCCCGATGACCAGCTGGTCCCCGGCTTCGCCTGCGACGACTGCGGCGCGCTCGGCACGACGGCGCAGGACTGTGACTGCCCGGATCCGACCGATGCCTGTCATCCCGTTCCCGACCTGCTCGACGAGCTCGCCAGCCGGACGCTCGACGGCGGCGGCACGGTCACCTCGGTGCGCAATCCGCCGTTCACCGCGGCCGCGCGGCTGAGGTTCCCCCTGGCCACCGTGGCCGCAGGCTGAGCGGCGCGGGTTACCGGCCTGGCCCCGCCGCCGGCGAGCCATCAAGCCGGAAGCCGGTCACCACGTCGGCGCTGATCACGACGAGCTGATCGGGCACGGTCATCGCCGGGAGCAGGTGCCGGTACAGCGCGGCCTCCGCCTCCAGCGTGACGGCCCTGGCCCGGCCGACGACCACCACGCTCCAGCCGGAGCAGCCGGTGGAGTCGAGCTGATCAGCCTCGTAGGCCACGATCGTCTCGCCGCCGGATCCGCTGGGGGTCGCCGGCAACGTGGAGCCGAGCACTAGTTCCGGCCCGGCCGCGATGACGATCTGCCCGCCGGTCACGACGTGCCGGACCGGCCGGACCGCTGGCATGGCGCGGGTCGTGAAGACGATACGGCCGAACTGCACCTGACCGAGCAGGTCAAGTGCTTCCTGGGCCGTCAGGGCGTTCTCGACCATCAGACCCCCTGGTTGGCTCGTGCCGGCCATGGCTCCCCCTTTCGACCTCATGACCACTGTCGCCTGATCGGGCGGACCATCCCAGGGCAGCCCGACCCGCGTCGGCGGGACCTTGGTCAGGGCACCGGGGCAAAGACGGCGGCAGCCGACCCAGGCCGGAGCCAGTCAGCCAAAGGTCCCGGCAGCCCGCGCCCTTCGGCTCTGGTAATGAAGTAATTAAGGGTTTGTACTAAATAAGGCGAGAAAAAAATGAGAACCGCGAAATGTTCGGAAGGAGGTTACTCAATGAGCACCCTCATTCGCAGGGAGAGCCGGCCGTTCCTCGACCTGTTCGACTGGATGGATTCGCCGATGACCATGTTCCGGCCACTGCTTGGCCAGGGCATGCGGATGGAGGACTACGTGACGCACGAGCACTACGTGGTCCGTGCCGAGCTGCCGGGACTCGACCCCGATAAGGAGGTCGACGTTTCCGTCACCGACGGGATCCTCACCATCCGTGCGGAACGGAAGGAAGAGCATGTCGACAAGACGCACTCCGAATTCCGGTACGGCGTCTTCAGCCGCCGGATCGTGCTGCCGTCAGCCGCTGACGACGAGCACATCCAGGCCAGCTACAACCAGGGCATCCTCGAGGTCGTCGTCGACCTGAAGGAGAAGGAAGCCAAGAAGACCGAGAAGCACATCACGATCAAGCACGCCAGGGCAGCGGCCAAGTGACGCTGATACTGGCGAGCTTGCCCCGTTAGCGAAGGCCGATCCCGCGCCGGATTCACCGGGCGCGGGGATCGGCCTTTCCGGCGGCTGCGGGCCGGTGCGGGCTAGCTATTGACCGGGTAGGTGAGCCGGTCCCGCACGTCCACCACGCCGGCGACGTCCCA
>JADGPC010000092.1 GCA_017882645.1 Streptosporangiales bacterium
GACTGGCCTGACGATCAGCACCCACGCCGCCCGCTGGCCGGTCGGGATCGCCCAGCTCGCGCTGCTCGCCGAAGAGGGCGTCGACCCGCGCCGGGTCATCGTCGGCCACGCCGACAGCGTTCCGGTGCCCGGCTATCACCTCGCCCTGGCCAGGCAGGGGTGCTTCGTCTCCTTCGACGGCATCGGGACCGGGTCGCCCTACGACGACCGGCGGGCCGCTGACCTCGTGCTCGAGCTGGTACGGGCCGGGTTCGGCGGCCAGCTGCTGCTGTCCCACGATGTCTGCCTGCGCAACCACCTGAGCGCCGCGGGCGGCTGCGGCTACGGATACCTGCTGACCGGCTTCCTGCCGATGCTGACCGATGCTGGCCTGGACGCCGAGCAGGTACGGACGTTCGTGACCGACAACCCGCGGGCGGCACTTACCGGCCAGCCACCTGCTCGGCGCGCTCCTTGATCCCGAGCAGCATCTTGCGCTCCATCAGCAGGCCGCCGGGCTCGCTTACCAGCCGGTTGCCGCAGCGCAGCAGGGCATTCATGCCCGGGTAGGCGATCCGGTTCCTGAGCACGAGCCGGGTACCGCGCTCCTCGGGGACCAGGAAGAAGGTCCGCACCCAGTTCCATTCCGGCACCCGGGCGACGAGCAGCCGGGGCGCATCCATCTCCTCGATCCGCAACGTGCCAGCACCGATCGGAAACTCATCGGCTACGTTCAGGTCCTGGAACTGCGGCAGTATGACGTCGGCGCTGTGCATGTCCAGGCCGAACAGGTTCTCGATCCAGTCATAGGTGTAGGTGCCAGCACGGCCGCTGCCCATCTGGACGATCCACGGCCAGATGGTCTCGGGCGGCGCGCCGATCGTCATGACCCTGGTCGTGACGACGTCGGCATCAGGCATCAGCTCGTCGCCGGGCAGGCTCAGTGCCACCTCGTCGGGCGTCGCGCCCCAGTTCTGGCACCGATAGCGCCAGAAAACCTGATAGCTAGCCGCCAGCAGGGCGACCGCGATGCCGGCCCCGGCTACGATCCGAACAGATCCGCGTGCCATTCTTGCCCCGTCGTTCAGAAGAAGTCATGCCGCATGGGAAGCCGGTGATCATCGAACTTTTAGCCCCGGTGCTAGCTCTTGCCCCAAATCGGCGGTGAATACACCGCTCGCTAGTTACCAAAACTCTCATCTAAGAAGGACCACGACGAGCGACGAGATCCCGGGCTTCCCGTGCATTTCCGGCGGACATTTTAGCGCAGGTACGGAACGGCCGGTGAATGGCAGGCCGGGGTATTCCGAGAAAGCAGCGGAGGACTCGATGACGACACCACAGGCGATGACGGAGCACTGGCGGGCACACCTGCGCCGGTTCGGGGTCTGGCGCGGATTCAGCCAGGTGACGCCGGCTCTCGCGGCGGAACTCGAGCGGCTGGGCTACGGGGCACTGTGGCTCGGCGGCTCGCCGCGGGCCGACCTGCTGGCCGTGGACGAACTGCTCGCCGCGACGAGCACGCTCGTCGTCGCGACCGGCATCGTCAACATGTGGCAGAGCGATCCGCATGACGTCGCCGCGTCCTTCGCCAGGATCGAGGCTGCCTATCCCGGCCGGTTCCTGCTCGGCGTGGGCGCTGGCCACCGTGAGGCCACGCAGCAGTACGCCAGGCCCTACGAGACCCTCGTGAGCTACGTCGACGCGCTGCTGGCCGACGGAGTGCCCGGCGGGAGCATGGTCCTGGCGGCGCTGGGACCCAAGATGCTGCGGCTCGCCGCCGACCGCACCGCCGGGGCCCATCCGTACCTGGTGACCATCGAGTACACCCGGCAGGCGAGGCAGCTACTCGGTCCCCGACCGCTGCTCGCCACCGAGCACAAGGCTGTCATCGAGGCCGACCCGGAGGCCGCCCGCGCGATCGGCCGGCCTCGCGTGCACCGCCCCTATCTCGGGCTGGCGAACTACACCTCCAACCTGCGCCGGCTGGGCTGGACAGAAGCCGACCTGGCCGATGGCGGCAGCGACGCGCTGATCGACGCGCTTGTCGCGCACGGCGACCCGGCGCAGGCGGCCGGCCAGCTCACCGGGCACCTGGCCGCGGGCGCCGATCACGTCTGCGTCCAGCTGCTCACCGCGCCAGACGCGGACCTCCTCGACGGCTACCGGCGACTGGCCGTCGCGCTGGGGCTGTGAGCCGGCGCTCAGGGGCCGAGCGCGTACTGCACCTGCCAGGTCCGGCCGCCGTCAGCGGTGTGCATGATCCGGCTGACGGTCTTCGGCGCGCTGCCCGGGCCGGACGTTAGCGGGTAGCTGGTCTGGGTGCCGACCACCCAGCCGTCCTCGGCGGTCACGAAAGCCGCGCCGCTAGCCACCGCCAGCCTGGCGACCAGCCCGCGGCGGAGCAGCATCGTGCCGCCGTGCGCGGCGAGGTCCATCGGGGCCGTGCCCTGCAGCTGCGGGGTCCCGGGCAGCGAGCACGGCCCGCAGTAGCCGACGAACACCGCATCGTCCGGGCTGACGGCGCTGAACGGTCCCGGGTAGACGCCTGGTGAGTCGGCCCGCACCTGGCGTCGCAGGCTCGGGCCGGCGGTGTACTGCTCGGCGAAGATCGGCTGCCAGGTCCGGCCGGACGTGTGATAGCCGATCTGCGGCATGTGACTCAGGGCGGCGCCCGGGCCGCTCAGCTCGGCCCAGCCTGCGGCTGGGCCAGCGCATTCGACCTCGGCGAAGGCATGGCTGCCGGCCGGGCCGCCGGGGCGGCCCGGCCCGTGGACGGCCAGCGTCCAGGTCCGGCCGCCGTTGGCGGTGCCGTAGATGCTGCCGCCGGCGCCGAGCCAGCCGCGGCGCAGGTCGCTGAAGCAGACCGTCTGAACGTCGGCCGGAGCGGTCACCGCGTGCCAGGTCTGACCGCCGTCGGTCGTTCTCAGCAGGATCCCTCCGGGGGACGGCGCGCCGAGCTCGGACAGGCTCCCGCCGGCCACCGCGAAGCCGTCGGCGGGGCGGACGAAGTGCACCGCGCGGATGACCTGGCACGGCTCGGCGAGCGGCCGCCAGTGCGCGCCGCCGTCGGTCGTGACGAGTATCGCCGACGCTCCCACCACCCAGCCGTGGCTGGCGTCAGTGAAGTCGACGGCGGTGAGCTGGGCCGCCGTAGCGGCCTGGTACTGGATGTCCCAGTGCCGGCCGCCATCCGCGGTGTGCAGGATCCGGTCCGAGCCGACCACCCAGCCCGTCGTCGCGGACACGAACTGGACGCCGGTCAGCACCGGCCTCTGGCTGGCCTGACCCTGGGCCGCCGCGGTGCCGCACGACCGGCTCGGGGAGGCGCTGGCCGGGCGGCTAGCCCGGCCGGCCACCGCAGGCGATCCGCCGCACCCGGCCGCGAGCGCGAGCGCGAGTCCGAGCACGGCCGCGGCGGCCAGGTCAGGCGCCCGGAGGCAATGTCGCTTCATAACCCCTAGGACGGCGGCTGCCGCCCGCTGGTTGCCCCGCCTGCCTGGGCGAACGGCATTCGCCCCCGTTACCCCATTGATCACGGTAGCCACCCGGTCTAGCGTTCGCACGTGACGGTTCGACCGGCCCGATCCGCCCGGGCCTGCCTGAGCGAAAGGGGTAATCAAGTTCACCGGCACCTTCTCCATCACTAGGATCGCGGCGGGAACGCTGATCGTGATCATCGGCTACCACGGTGTCAGGGTCTTCAGGCGCGAGGGCATGCTGGACGAGCCGGCCGCCGCCGGGCGCGCCTGCGAGGGGGAGCGATGATCTCAACCGGCAACATCGAGACCGCCGAAGGCGAGCTCTCGCCGTTCAGCGAGGACGACGTTCCCGGCCGCGCCGATCCGGCCGATGGCGAGAACCTGCAGCAGTGAAGCCACCGCCGTTCGGTTACTCGCGCCCGGAATCCGTCGCGGAGGCCGTCGCCGTGCTGGCCTCGACGGGTCCGGACGGGAAAGTGCTGGCCGGCGGCCAGTCGCTGGTGCCGCTGCTCAACATGCGGCTGGCCACCCCCGAGCACATCGTCGACATCAACCGGCTGACCGAGCTTGCGTACGTCAGCGTGGCCGACGGCCAGGTCATGATCGGTGCCCTGGCCAGGCACGCGCAGGTGCTGGCCGATCCGGTCGTGGCCGCGGCCCAGCCGCTGATCGCCCAGGCCCTGCGGCTGGTCGCGCATCCGGTGATCAGGAACCGCGGAACCACGGTCGGCAGCATCGTGCATGCCGACCCGTCCGGCGAGATGACCGCCGTGCTTGCCCTGCTCGGCGGGACCGTGCTGCTGGCCAGCACCGGCGGCGAGCGCTCCGTTTCCGCTGAGGATTTTTTTCTTGGCCCGCTGGAGTCCGACGTCCGGCCGGACGAGCTTGCCACGCAGGTCAGCCTGCCGGTGCTGGGCGCGCGAGCGGGATGCGCGTTCGCCGAGGTGAGCCGCCGCAACGGGGATTACGCGGTGTGCGGCGTCGCGGCCATGGTCGAGCTGGACGGCGGCGGCGGGATCAGCCGGGCGCGCGCCGCGTACCTGTCGGTGGCCGGCACGCCGCTGATTGCCGACCTGACCGAGGCCTGCGGCGCGGGCGCGGGCGCTGACCTGGCCGCAGCGGGGCGGCTGGCGATGGCGCGCGTCTCGCCGGGGTCCGATATCCATGCGACCGCCGCCTATCGCAGGCACCTGGCCGGGGTGCTCACCGAGCGGGCGCTGGCCGGCGCGCTCGCGCACGCGAAGGGGCGGTCCGATGGCTAGCGCCAGTGAGCAGGGCGGGATAACGCAATCCTCGCCCGGACTGTTCGACATCAGCCTCATCGTCAACGGCGCGCCGCAGGCCGTCCGCGTGCCCGCCCGCCGGCTCCTGTCCGACTGCCTGCGGCACGACCTGCGGCTGACCGGCACCCATGTCGGCTGCGAGCACGGAGTCTGCGGCGCGTGCACGGTCCTGGTCGACGGCGTCTCGGTGCGCTCGTGCCTGATGCTGGCGGTCACCGCCGACGGGGCACGGATCACGACCGTGGAGGGCCTCACCGAGCCGGACGGGACGCTGTCGGCGGTCCAGCAGGCGTTCGCCGACTGCCACGGGCTGCAGTGCGGATTCTGCACCCCCGGGTTCCTGACCACGATCACGGCCGGGCTGGCCGAGAACCCTGACCCGTCGCCGGACCAGGCACGGGAGATCATCGGCGGCAACCTGTGCCGGTGCACTGGCTACCAGAACATCGTGCAGGCGGTCCTGCGCGCGGCCGAGCTGAGGCGGGAGGCCGGGCTGAAGCGAGAGGCCGGGCTGACGCGGGAGGCCGGGCTGACGCCGGAGGCCGGGCCGTGACCGCGATGTTCGGCGAGCCGATCGCGCGCCTGGAGGACGACCGCCTGCTCCGCGGCAACGGCGCCTACCTCGACGATCTCGGGCACGACGCGCTCGCCGCCGCGTTCGTCCGCAGCCCGCACGCGCACGCCAGGGTGCTCGGCGTCGACGTCGCCGACGCGCTGGATGTCGACGGCCTGGTCGCCATCTACACCTACGAGGACCTGCCGGGCCGGATCGCCGAGCCGCTGCCGCTGCTGATCCCGCACCCGGCGCTGACGCACGGCCGGACCGGCTACCCGCTGGCCAGCGACGAGGTGAACTACGTCGGCGAGCCCGTGGTCATGGTGATCGCCCGCGACCGGTACCTGGCCGAGGACGCGGCCGAGCGGATCATGGTCGACTACGAGCCGCTGCCGGCCGTGGTCGGCGTCGACGCGGCCCTGGCCGCCGAGCACCTGGTCCATCCCGACGTGCCGGGCAATGTCGCCGGGCACCTGGTGCAGAGCAACGGCGACGCCGCCGCCGCGATCGCGGCGGCGCCCCGCACGCTCGAGCTTCACCTGTACATCGAGCGGTCGGCCTCGACGCCGCTGGAAGGCCGCGGGGTGCTGGCCCGCTGGGACACCGAATCCCGGCGGCTGCGGATCTGGACCTCGACGCAGACCTCGACTGGCGTCCGCGCGGCCGTGGCCGCCAAGCTCGAGCTGGACCTGGCCGACGTCGACGTCATCACGCCGGACGTGGGCGGCGGGTTCGGCGTCAAGATCGTGCATCCCTGGCCGGAGGAGGTCCTCGTCCCGTGGGCGGCCAGGCTCCTGCGCCAGCCGGTCAAGTTCACCGAGGACCGGATCGAGCATTTCGTGGCGAGCGCGCACGAGCGCGGTCAGCGCCATCAGGTCAGGGTCGGGTTCGACGACGACGGCCGGCTCCTCGGCCTGGACGTGCGGTTCTGGCACGACAACGGGGCGTACATCCCGTACGGCCTGATCGTGCCGATCATCACGTCAACGCAGCTGCTCGGGCCGTACAAGCCGGGCGCGTACCGGGTCGAGTTCAGCTCGCTCTACACCAACACGGTGATCGTCACGCCCTACCGGGGCGCCGGCCGGCCGCAGGGCGTGTTCGTGATGGAGCGGACGATGGACGCGATCGCCGCGGCGCTCGGGCTTGACCGGACGGTGGTGCGGGAGCGGAACTTCATCCAGCCCGACGAGATGCCGTATGACCAGGGGCTGATCTTCCAGGACGGCAGGCCGCTGATCTACGACTCGGGCGACTACCCGGCCGTGCTGGCCAGGCTGAAGGCCCTGGCCGGCTGGGACGGCTTCGAGGCCGAGCGGGCCGCCGCCGCCGAGCAGGGCAGGCGCCTGGGGATCGGGCTGGCCTGCTACGTCGAGGGCACCGGGGTCGGCCCCTACGAGGGCGCCCACGTCGTGGTCGAGACGTCGGGGAAGGTCAAGGTCGCGACCGGGCTGACTACCCAGGGTCAGGGTCACCAGACCGTGTTCGCGCAGATCGTCGCCGACGAGCTCGGCGTGCCGATCGGCGATATCGAGGTGGTGACCGGCGATACCCGCGCGTTCGGCTACGCGGTCGGCACGTTCGCGTCCCGGGCCGCCGTGATGAGCGGGTCGGCGGTGGCGCTGGCGGCCAGGGCCGCGCGGGCCAAGGCGATCAGGGTCGCCGCGGCGGCGCTTGAGGCCTCGCCCGACGACCTGGAGATCACTGGCGGGATCGTCCAGATCAAGGGCGACCCGGAGTCCGGGATCGCGATCGGCACCGTCGCCGTGCTGTCGAATCCGCTGCGGTACGCGTTCGACGAGGCGGCTCAGGCGGCGACTCAGTTCGCGGGCGGCGACATCGGCAAGCCGCCGGTCGCCGACGGCGACGAGCCGGGGATCGAGGGCCGCGAGTACTTCTCGCCGCTGCGGTCCACGTTCGCGTCCGGCATGCACGCGGTGGTCGTGGAGACCGATCCGCTGACGGCCGAGATCCGGATCGTGCGGTACTGCGTCGTGCACGACTGCGGCAGGCTGATCAACCCGCGGATCGTCGAGGGGCAGATCCACGGCGGAGTCGCCCAGGGCGTCGGCGGCGCGCTGTACGAGCGGATGGCCTATGACGAAACCGGCCAGCTGCAGAACGCGTCGTTCATGGATTTCCTGATGCCGTATGTCAGCGAGGTTCCGGCCGGCATCGAGATCGATCATCTCGAGACGCCATCGCCGCTCAATCCGCTGGGCATCAAGGGCGCGGGCGAGGCCGGCGTGATCCCCGGCGCGGCCGTGTTCGCCGCCGCGATCGAGGACGCCGAGGGTATCGCGATTACCTCGATGCCGATCTCGCCGAGCGACCTGTTCGAGCTCCGTCTGTCCCGCCGCGGCGACCGGGCGGTTTAGCGGCCCCCGGCCGCTTGCGCCTGGCCTCGTGATACCGCTGGTCGCGGGCGATCAGTTCCTCGAGCCTGGCACGGTGAACGGCGGCGAGCACCGGAGGCATGTCGCCCAGCTGAATGGCCAGGGCCGCCGCTGAGGTGACGACGTGAACGCTGGTGCTCTGGCACTGGCCGAGCCTGGACTTGGGGTGGGTGAACAGCACCACGCGCAGCACGGAAACCGTGTCCCCCGCGCCGCCGGCCCCGCCCTGGCTGCTCAGGAACTCCTCGAGCATGGTGGCC
Organism: Streptosporangiales bacterium; assembly: GCA_017882645.1. Taxonomy (GTDB): domain Bacteria; phylum Actinomycetota; class Actinomycetes; order Streptosporangiales; family Streptosporangiaceae; genus Chersky-822. The sequence continues at coordinate 7,957 of JADGPC010000092.1, forward strand.
GGCTCGCCGAGCTGGACGCTGGGCGAGCGCCCGCGCCGGTCGGCGATCGGGCCCTCCTCCACGAGGTTCCCGAACCGGTCGAACTTGCGGTAGTGCCAGTCGTCGCCGTCGCAGCTGACCGTGGCATTGAGATGCTTGCTCTCGATGGCGATCAGGCCGGGCGGGCCGAGCAGCAGGTGATCGATCTCGCCGCGGCGGTTGCAGTACCCCCGGACCAGGACCCAGTCGTCGCTGAGCACCTTGCCGAACTCGGTCGCGACTAGCTGCTCACCGGTGATGCCGGCCCGCAGGATTTCCTCGGCGTCGGACGGCGCGACAACCCCGCCCGCGGGCGGGACGGGCGCGACCCGGCGCAGCCTCCTGACGTTGAGCACGCCTCGAAGCCAGGTGAGCCAGCGGCGCTGCGAGCGGGCCCGGTCCCGCGCGCTCCTGGCCCGCCTGACCAGTAACTCGTGCCGCGCCAGCGCCTCCTCGAATTCGGGCTGATCCTGCTGGCTGGCGTCCGCGAGGCGCTGCCTGGCCAGCCGCAGCGCGTCGCCGGGGTGGTTGGAAAGCTCAATGGTCCGCACGGTGCCGCCCTTTCGCTGTGCGGCCCCGCTGGCCGCCTTTTCACCAGGATGGACTCAGTGGCTCCTGATGTACTCCGAATAGGCGGCATTGGTGTGATCCGCTGCCAGCCGGTCGGCGTCGTCGTGCCGTCCGGCCGGGTACTGGCGCGAGATCAGGTCGGCCTGGACCTCCTGGAGATGGGACGGCGCAATGGCCGCCGGGGGCGTCGCGCCGGACGTCGGGACGCTCACCCCGGCGAGCGCGTCGTCGGTCCGCGGCGTCGCCAGGGTCAGCACGTCGCCGAAGCCGGGCGCCGCGGCATCCCTGGCCGTCAGGGCGGGCAGGGACCAGCGCTGCTGGACGGTCTTGAGAATCGACGTGTGGTCCAGCGGCGCGCCGCCGGCCGGAACGCGGAAGACGGTACCCGGCGCGATCAGCGGTGAGACGAGGACGGCCGGCACCCGGACGCCGAAGCGGGTGAAGTCGAACCCGAATTCGCCGGCCGAGTTGTCCGGCGGCACCGCGCCGGACGGCGGTGGCACGTGGTCGTAGCAGCCGCCGTGCTCGTCGTAGGTGATGACCAGCAGCGTCTGCGGCCAGCCCGGCCCGGTTCGCACGGTCTCGTAGACGTCGTGGATGAGGCGCTCGCCGAGTGCGACGTCATAGGCGGGGTGCTGGCTGTTGCCGGTCGCGGCCCAGGCTGGCTCGAGGAACGTGAAGGCGGGCAGCGTCCCGGCCGCGGCGGCGGCGGCGAAGTCGGCGAACTTGCCGGTCGTCCCGCCGGGCGCCGAGGCGATGTCGGTGAACGTGCGCATGGTCAGCGGCTCGGCGTCGTACCCGAAGATGCCCCAGGTCTGCCCGTGCTGGCTGAGCAGGCCGAAGATGCTGGGCGAGGTGAAGGTCCTGGTCTTGTCGTCCATGTGGCCCTGGCTGGTCGCCGCGCAGGCGAACGCGCGGTTGGGCAGCGTCTCGGTCGGCGCCGAGGAGTACCAGTGATCGCAGACCGCGTAGCCCTGGGCCAGCGCCGACAGCACGGGCAGCGCCTCCGGCGTGAAGCAGCCCATGATGTCACTGGCCACGGTGCCAGGCAGGATCGTCCAGCCGTGGCTGCGCGACTGCCAGCCGAGCGTGTAGGCGAAGTCCTTCACGAACCCCTGCATCTGCGGCGCGGCCGGGCTGGCCGGCGCGTTGGGAGTGGCTGGCGCGGTGTCGCTGCCGAAGAGCTGGTCGTTGGTGGCCATGTAACCCTCGCCGGGGTCGGCGCCCGGCATGAAGTACGCGTTCGGCGTGGTCGGCTCGATCCGGAAGACCGGCGCCGGCTGGCCATTGGCGTCCGGATTGGACTCGGTGCCGGCCAGTCCCTCGTAGGGCTGGCCGGCCGGCGAGACGTTGTCCTTAGCGGCGTAAAGGTAGCCCAGCATGTGGTCGAAGGAGCGGTTCTCCAGCATCAGCACGACGACATGATTGACCGACGGCAGCCCGTTAGCCATAGTGTTTCTCCCTTTGTCCGGGCCGGTCTGGTTATGCGGCTGGCCTACGACCAGCGTGCCATGTCGGACGGGCGGCGAGCGTGCGATCCTAGGCAAACACGCTGGGCGCCGCTGGAGGGCAGACATGAGGGTCACTGGCGCCGCGACGCTGTCCGCGCCGTCCGGGACTGTGCAGGCCGCGCTGCGGAACCCGGACCTGCTGGCCCGCGCGATTCCCGGCTGCGAGCGGCTGGACGTCACCGGGGCCGGCCGCTGCCAGCTGACGGTCACGACCGCGATCGCCGCGGTCAGCGGGACTTACGCCGGCGACGCCGTGATCGTCGAGTGGCAGCAGGCCGCCGGCCTGGTCGTGGCCACGGTGTCGGCGGCCGGCAACCGGGGGTCAGCGGCCGCCGGCATCACGCTGCGGCTGGAGCCCGCCGGCGAGGGCGGCACGCAGGTCAGCTATGACGTCGACGCGACCGTCACGGGCCCGGTCGCCGTCATCGGCCAGCGGATGCTGGCTAGCATCGCGAGACGGCTGGCGGCCGATTTCCTCGCCGCGCTCGGCCGCCTGCTCGCCGAGCAGCCGGCCGCGGAGGGTAAGGAGGTCCCTGCTGCGGAAGCGCCGGCCGCCGAGGCGGCGGCTGCAGAAGCGCCGGCCGCCGAGGCGCCGGCTGCGGAGGAACCGGCCGCCGAGCCCGTCTTGGTCGAGTCGATGGTCGTCGGGCCTACGGTCGTCCGGCGGCCGGATGAAGCCGCCGCGGGCCTGGCCCAGCCGCGCGCCACGGGCAGGCCCGCCGTCAGAGCCGGGGTGGTCGCCGGCGGGGCCGTCGGACTCGCGGGGATCTTGATCGGCGCGGTGCTCGGCCGCCGCAACCGCGGGCCCGGCGGGGGGAGCCGCTGATGCCCGAGGCTACGTTGCCCGGCGAGGCGCGGCTGGTCAGTGAGGCGGGCTCGGCCGGCGAGGCGCGGCTGGTCAGCGAGGCGGGGCTGGCCGGTCGGGGTGGGCCGGCCCGGCGCGGGCGGCTGCGGATCGGCATCGACACCGGCGGCACGTTCACCGACATCGTGGCCTACGACGAGGTGACCGGCGACCTGACCGTCACCAAGACACCTACGACGCCGGCCGACCCGGCGGCCGGCTTCATCGACGGGCTGACCAAGGTGCTGGCTCAGCTCGGGGCCGGCCCCGCCGACGTGACGGCGGTGAGCCACGGCACCACGATCGCCACCAACCAGCTGCTCGAAGGCCAGATCGGTCGGCTCGGCTTCATCACGACCGAAGGCTTCGAGTTTGTGCTCGAGATCGCCCGCCAGTCCGTTCCCGACGGCTACGGGAACTCGTACTTCTGGGTCAAGCCGGACCGGATCGTCCCCGCCGACCTGGTCAGGACCGTCCGCGGCCGGATCGACCACACCGGCGCCGAGTTGCGGCCCTTCGACGAGGCGGGCGCGGCCGCCGTCGCCCGATGGTTCCGCGACCGCGGGGTCGACACCCTTGGCGTGTGCTTCCTGCACTCGTACGCGAACCCCGACCACGAGCGGCGGATGGCCGCCGTCCTGGCCAGAGAGCATCCGCGGGCCGTGGTCTCGCTCTCCTGCGAGGTGCTGCGGGAGTACCGGGAGTACGAGCGGTCGATGACGACGCTGCTCGACGCGGCGGTCAAGCCTCGGGTGGCGAGCTACCTGCGGTCGATCAGCGGCCGGCTGGACGGTCTCGCCGGGCAGTCGCTGCCGCTGCACGTGATGAAGTCCAACGGCGGGGTGTTGTCCGCGGACGAGGTGATCCGCCAGCCGATCACGACCGTGCTGAGCGGGCCGGCCGCCGGAGCGCTCGGAGCGGCGCTGATCGCCGGCGGCGCGGGCGTCGCCCGCGTACTCACCTGCGACGGCGGCGGGACCTCCACCGACGTGGCCGTGGTCACCGACGGTGAGCCCGCGCTGACAACGGAGGGCAGCGTCGGTGCCTACCCGTCGATGATCCCGATGGTCGACGTGGTAACCGTCGGAGCTGGCGGCGGCTCGATCGCCTGGATCTCGCCCGAGGGCGCGCTGAAGGTGGGGCCTCGCTCGGCGGGCGCCGACCCGGGGCCGATCTGCTACAGCCGGGGCGGCACCGACGTGACCGTCACCGACGCGCACCTGGCGCTCGGCCGGATTCCGCCGCACCTGCTCGGCGGCGAGGTACCGCTCGATCCGGCCGCGGCCGCCGGCGGCCTGGCCGATCTCGCTGGGCGGCTGGGCCTGACCGACCAGGACTGCGCAACCGGCATCCTCGAGGTCTCGGCGTGGAACCAGGCCAACGCCGTCCGCCAGATCACCGTCAAGCGCGGGCTCGACGTCCGGGACTTCACGCTGGTCACCTTCGGCGGATCCGGCTCGCTGCTGCTGTGCCCGCTGATCGACATCCTCGGCGTCCGCGAGGTCCTCGTGCCGCCGAACCCAGGCAACGTGTCGGCGTTCGGGCTGCTCACCGTCGACGTCCGGATCGACCAGGTGCGGACGGCTGTGAGCAGGCACGACGCGCTGGTCTACGGTGCGGTGGCCGGGATATTCGCCGACCTGGAGGAGCAGGCCGGGTACGGGCTGGCCAGCCACGGCTTCGAC
>JADGPC010000520.1 GCA_017882645.1 Streptosporangiales bacterium
CAGCGACAGCTGCCCGATGTCGTGCATCAGCGCCGCGTACTCGAGGTTCAGCAGGTCGGGCTCCGGCATTCCGAGCTCACGGCCGATCGCCAGCGCCAGGCGGCTCACCCGGCGCGAGTGCCCGCTCTCGACGTACCCGCCGACCTCCGTGACCTGTGCGAGCGCCCTGACGGTCTGCAGATAGGTGGCGCGGATGCCGGCGTAACGGCGGAACGCGAACTGGATCACCAGCAGCGGGCCGGCGAACACCGCCAGCTCGGCGAGGCCCATGACCTCCGCGCCGAACACCGTGATGATCGCGGCCATGCCGACCGCGAGGCCGAGCCGCCACTGCACGCCAAGCTCGTCGGTCAGGGTGACCGAGTACCTGGCCCGCAGGTCGTCGGCCCGGATGATGGCCGAGATCACGGTCTCGATCAGCCAGCCCAGCATGGCCAGGACGACCATCATGGTAATGGCGATCCACGGCGAGCCGGCGGCCAGGTACCCGGCGAACGGGCTGAACAGGAAAGCGACGCACGCGACCGCCACGAGCCGCGCCGACATGCCGGTGACCCCGGCCCGGCGGCCGGCCGCGATATGCGGCAGCGAGCCGACCGCCATGCCGACCGCGGCCACGATTACGACCTGGAAGGGACCGCCGTTCACCGGGAAATGGTTCGGCTGGCCATGCCCGGCGATCCGCATGACCATGGCGTACGACAGGGCCGCCGACATCGCGATGGGCGCGGCCTCCCGGCCGCCCGGCAGCGCCAGCCGGAGCAGCTCGCCGAACGCGATGTAGAGGCCGAACGCGATGGCCACGTCGCGGCCCCGCACAGACAAGAGCGCGGTATGCACCAGGGCCACGATGACGAGCAGCGACGTCAGCGAGAGCAGGACCAGGCGGCCGGTGTCGACCGTCTGCCACGCCAGCCAGCGCTGCTCGGCCGTCCTGCTCGTCATATGGTTTCCACGACGCGCAGCGGCGCGATCGGGTCGTCATGATCCTGGGAGGTAAGGATCTCGTGCCCGCGCGGCTGCGCAGGCTCCTGCAGCTGCCAGCCTTGGCGGTCGAGCGCGGCGATGAACGCGTCCACGATCTTCGGGTCGAACTGGGTTCCCGCTCCCCGGCGCAGCTCGTCGATGGCCTCGGAGATCCTGGTCGCCTTGCGGTAGGCGCGGGTGGAGGTCATGGAGTCGAACGCGTCGGCAACGGCGATGATCCGCGCGAACTCGGGAATCTCGTGGCCTGCGAAGCCCATCGGATAGCCGCGGCCGTCCATCCGCTCGTGGTGGTGCATGATTCCGGTCAGCGCCTCGTTCAGGAACCCGATTTCCCTGACGATCTCCAGGCCCCGCATCGGATGCAGCTGGATGGCGGCGTACTCCTCCTCGGTCAGGCTTCCCTCTTTCTGCAGGACCCTGGTCGGAACGCCGAGCTTCCCGACGTCGTGCAGCATCCCGGCGAACCGCACGGCCTCCGCGCGGTCGGTCCGCATGCCGATCTGGCGCGCGATCATCCCGGCGCCTCGGGAAACCCGCTCGCTGTGGCCCCTGGTGTAGAAGTCCTTGGTCTCCACTGCCTGGCAGAGCGCTCGCAGCGTGGCGGTGTGCGCCCGCTGCTGCTCGGCGAACTGGGCCATCGCCCACCGCGCGACGTACAGCGGCACCAGCACGATCGCGGCCGCGGCCGGGCCGAGCACGGCCCACAGCGCCGCGATCACGAGTCCCAGCGCGGCGAAGCCCAGATCGGAGGCGAGCAGCAGCGGCAGGCCCCAGCCGGGCACGGCCTGCTGCGCCGCCGCCAGGCTGTGCCGGTCGAGCAGCAGCATCCCCCAGAGCAGGGCATGGTTCACCAGCACGAGGATCAGCGCGGCAGCGGCAAATGGCCACAGCGACCTCCCGAACCAGTCCGGGTCCATCGGCGCGCCATGCAGGACGGCCGTCAGGTGCGTGACGTCCAGGACTGGCTGGCCGCCCAGCGCGTGGAAGGCCGTACCGGCGGCATAACCGGCGATCGCGTTCATCGCGCCGTTGAAGAGGCGCTCCGCGACGAGCACCTGACCGCGGACGCTCAGCACCGCGACCGCTCCCACCATGGCGGCCCCGGCACCGCCGTACCGGCTGAGCATCACGCCGGCCGCCAGGGTTGCCGCTGAACTTGGCGACCACGCCCACTGGCGCACGCCGAGCAGGGTCGGCGTCGAATCGCAGATCAGGAAAAGGACGGCCAGGACGCCATAGATAACCCAGAATCCGGTGGGCACCGTTTCGACCGGAACGCGAGCGAGAATGGCGCCAGCCGCAGACATGACGGCGACGATGTACAGCCAGGTGGTCAACGAAAGCCTGCCCATATCCTCCCCGCCGACCGCTCAGCCCGACTTTCGCCACTCAGCGTAACGCGATAGCGCCGCCCCGGGTCGGACTCCGGCGCATTGCCAGCAGTTCATTCTGAAAAGTGACAGGCGAATTGGCAGCGGACCACGCGCGGAATTACCTGGAGCTTGCCCCGGGCCTCGACGGGCAGAGATCCCTGGCCTGAACGGGCCGTCCGGAGTGCTGCCGGCCGGAAGGCGGGCGCGGCGCGGGGCGGGGCGGCGCGGGCGTCCGGCTAGCTGGCCTCGATCTGAGACCGGACGGCCTCGATCCTGGTCAGGACCTTCTCGCGGAGGTCAGCCGGGACCTGCTCGTGACCGCAGTGCCGGTGCACGAGGCGCTTGACTGCCTCCTCGAGTCCGTACTCGCGCAGGCAGGGCCCGCATTCGGCGAGGTGGACCTTAACCTTGGCGGTGGAGGTCTGGTCCATCTCGCCGTCGAGATAGCTGTAGACCCGGTCAAGTACCTCGCTGCACGGCACCTCGTGCGGGTTTCCGCAGCTCATTACGCATCCCCCCCGGGCGCCTTGGCCGGCGAAGACTGCTGCGGCGCCGTGGCGGCCATGCCGAGATCGGCTGCGTAATCCTGCAGCATCTCGCGCAGCTGGCGGCGACCCCTGTGCAGTCGCGACATCACTGTCCCGATCGGGGTACCCATGATGTCGGCAATCTCCTTATAGGCGAAGCCTTCGACATCTGCCAGGTATACCGCGATCCTGAACTCTTCGGGGAGAGCCTGCAGAGCTTCCTTGACATCGGAGTCGGGCAGTCCTTCAAGCGCCTCGGCCTCGGCCGACTTGAGACCCGACGAGGTGTGCGAGGCGGCGCGGGCTAGCTGCCAGTCCTCGATTTCCTCCGTACCGGACCGCTGCGGCTCGCGCTGCCGCTTGCGGTAGGTGTTGATGAATGTGTTGGTGAGGATCCGGAACAGCCAGGCCTTGAGGTTGGTGCCGTCCTGATACTGATGGAACGAACCGTAGGCCTTGGCGAACGTCTCCTGTACCAGGTCCTCGGCGTCCGCCGGGTTGCGGGTCATCCGCATCGCCGCCGCGTACAGCTGATCCAGGTACGGCAGGACATCACGCTCGAAGCGCTCGTTGCGCCCCTGCAGTGTCTCAGCTACCGGACCCACCCCCTCCGCCTTGCGTGGCTGACTCCGGACAGGCTGCCAGCCGCCTCGGGCGGAGGATACCGCGCCGGGTGTTCGTGCGGATCGCACGGCTACCCGAATATCACCGGACCGGGACCTGACCGTGTCCGAGGGTGCTACAGCGCACCGGCTATTACCAGCTATGGGCACGCGCGTTGCAACACGGCTCGTCCCGCCTTCATTCCGCCGGGCCTGCGACAGCCGGCCCGGCGGACCTCTAGCGGAGCGTCAGCGACGCTGTCTGTCCCGTTTTGCCTGGCACGTCAGGCATCGAGCCGCCTCTGGCTTGACTTCCAGTCTGCCCTCCGGCACGGGCTTGCCGCAATCGACGCAGACTCCGTAGCTGCCGTTTTCCAGCCTGACCAGCGCGTCGAGCACGAGAACACGCCTGGCCTTGGCCGCGGCGAGGATCGCCTCGGCCCGGTCAGATTCGGCCAGGTTGGTTCCCGCGTCGGCCGGGTCCTGGGGGTAGTCGGCCACGAGCGGGTGCCGCTGATGAGCCCCGTTCAAGACGGCGACCGTCCTGTCGAGCTCATCACGGACAACCTCCAGGCGCCTATGAGCGGCTGCGACATCCAACTCGCTCACGCCTCCCGTGCCGCTGCGCTCAGCCAGCAGAACCTCAGGCATCGCTCCTACCTCCAGACCCCGGTGATACCGGCTCGGCTTCCTTAACAAGCTCAGGCCCGTTATTGCGGACGGAGTTGACCGCGAGCGACACCGGATAGGTGATCAGCCCGTGCGCCGCGGCCGGAGCGAGCAGCGCCCGCACATCGGCAGCGTCGGTGTTCGCCGGTTCGAGCCAGTCACTCCAGCTCGCCCGGTCGATCACCATGGGCATCCGGTCGTGGATCTCGCCAAGCTCGTCGGGCGCCGTGGTCGTGATGACAGCAGCGGTCCATAGCCAGGCCGCGGGATCGTCCTCCGGCATGGAACGGTCCCGCCACAGCTCGTAAATTCCGGCGAAAGCCAGCACGCCGTGATCTGGCCGGCAGATGAAATACGGCTGCTTCGGTCCCTTGGTACCGGCGGGCGGCTGCTGCCACTCGTAGTACCCGTCGGCCGGGAGCAGGCAACGCCGCCTGGCGAAGGCGTTCCTGAACGACGGCTTCTCGCTGACCGTCTCGGACCGGGCGTTGATCAGCCGGCTGCCGATCGAGATGTCCTTGGCCCAGGAAGGGACCAGACCCCAGCGGACGATCCGCAGCTCACGAGCGGCGGCCGGAGCCGAATCCGGTGGTCCGGACTGAGCCAGGTCCGCCGCAGGCTGCCGGTCCTGCCGTGACTTGCGGGTCATGACCGCGTAGACCGGTTTCGTCGGCGCGACGTTGTAATCAGGCGTGAGCGGCTCGTCGACGCGATCGCGCTGCACGACGAACTCCTCGAGGAGCTCGATGCGCGAGCGCGCTGACGCGTACCGGCCACACATGTGATCCACCTTCGCTGCGTCGTCGAGACCGGGGGGCGGCGTCCCGGCTGCGCCGAGGTGCCGTCGCTGCGGCCGCTGTTCGTGACCTGGTAGCGGCCGGGGGTCACCGGGGCTGACCCCTGCCACCTGAACAACGGATTGACGCTGTTCATAGCCACGTCAGCCGGTCGCCAAACATTGGTAAACCCTCGGACTGCGGCCGGGGCCGGTTGGGGTCCGGCCGGGACCCGCCCGCGCCCCGGGAGCCAATAACCTTGCGGTATGGCCACCGATCAGCCCGGCGAGGATCCGACCAGCCCGGGAACGCCGGACGACTGGCTGGTCCCGCGCGCGCCGGGGCCGGTTCGCGCGCTCGTCCGGCTTCCCGGCTCGAAGTCGATGACCAACCGGGCCCTGGTCCTCGCCGCGCTCGCCGACAGCCCGACCCTGATCAGCGGCCCGCTGGTGGCCAGGGACACCCAGCTGATGGCCAATGCGCTCCGCGCGCTGGGCTGCCGCATCGAGGAACTGGCCGGGACGTGGCGAGTCGAGCCCGCGCCGCTCGGCGCGGGCTCCCCAGGCTCCGGTCAGCCCCGTGCCGGTCAGCCCCGTACCGGCCAGCCCGGTGCCGGCCAGCCCCGTGCCGCTCAGCCCTGGGCCGGCCGGCCAGGCATCGGCGTCGACGTCGGCAACGCGGGCACCGTGCTGCGGTTCGTGCCGCCGGTGGCCGCCCTGACCGGCGCCGAGGTGACGTTCCTGGGCGACCCGAGAGTGTCGCAGCGGCCGGTCGGGCCGCTGCTGGCCGCCCTGCGTGAGCTCGGCGTCGCGATCTCCGACGACGGGACCGGCGCGATCCCGTTCGTCGTGCACGGCCGCGGCTCGGTGCCGGGCGGAACGGTGACGATCGACGCCTCGTCGTCCTCGCAGCTGGTCTCCGGCCTGCTGCTCGCCGCCCCGCGGTTCGAGGCCGGCGCGGAGATCAGGCACTGCGGCGCGGCGCTGCCGTCAGCCCCGCATATCGAGATGACCGTGCGGATGCTCCGTGCCTGCGGCGCCGACGTCCGGACCGTCGACGACGAGGTCACCGGCACCGGGCCGGGCCCGGCCAGCCTGGCCGGGACGGGCGAGCGAGGTCCCGTTGAGAAAACCTGGCGAGTACTCCCCGGGTCGATCTCGCCCGGGGTCATCGACATCGAGCCTGACCTGTCCAACGCCGTCCCGTTCCTCGCGGCCGCGCTGGCGACCGGCGGCGAGGTCACGGTCGCGGACTGGCCGTCGGACAGCCTGCAGCCCGCGGTGCGGATCATCGAACTGCTGAGGGCGATGGGCGCGGACGTGCGCCAGACCCCCGGCGGGCTGCGGGTGCGCGGCACCGGCGGGATCGACGGCATCGGCGCGGACCTGAGCGAGGTCGGGGAGCTGACCCCGGTGCTGACCGCGCTGGCCGCGCTGGCCGGCTCACCGTCGGAGTTCACCGGGATCGGGCATCTGCGCCGGCACGAGAGCGACCGGCTCGCCGCCCTGGCGAGCGAGATCGGCAAGCTGGGCGGGGACGTGAGCGAGACGGCCGACGGCCTGCGGATCAGGCCGAAGGCACTGCACGCGGGCGGCGTGACCTTCGACAGCCACGACGACCACCGGCTGGTGATGGCGGCGGCCGTTCTCGGCCTGGTCACCGACGGCCTGCGGGTGCACAATGCGGCCACCGTCGGCAAGACGTTCCCCGAGTTCAGCCGGTACTGGGCCCGGATCCTGGCGCCGGCGTAATGGCACAGCGCGGCGGGCACAGCGGCATGGACGAGGACGACGTCCGGGTCAGGGCCGGCCATGGCTCCCGCCCGCGCACCAGGCGGCGGCCCGCGCACGCCGAGGCCGCCCGGGCCTTCGTCACCGCCGTCGACCGGGGCCGGTACCGGTGCGTGATCGGCGACCAGGTCGTCACCGCGATGAAGGCACGCGAGCTGGGCAAGGGCAACATCGTGGTCGGTGACACCGTCAGCCTGACAGGCGATGTCAGCGGCGCGCCGGGCACGCTCGCGCGGGTCGTCAGGATCGAGCCGCGCCGGACCGTCCTGCGCCGGTCGCCCGATGACACCGATCCGGTCGAGCGGGCGATCGTCGCCAACGCCGACCAGCTGGTGATCGTCTGCGCGCTGGCCGACCCGCCGCCGCGGCTCAGGCTGATCGACCGGTTCCTCGTTGCCGCCTACGACGCCGGGCTCGAGCCCGTGCTCTGCCTGACCAAGGCCGACCTGGCCGGACCGGAGTCGATCCTGCCGGTATACGCGCCGCTCGGGGTCCGCTTCGCGGTTCTCGGCCGGCCGCTGTCGCACGAGATGCTGGCCGACCTGCGCGGGCTGCTGGCCGGGAAGCTCAGCGTCCTGGTCGGGCATTCGGGGGTGGGAAAGTCCACGCTGGTCAACACGCTGATCCCGGACGCCGAGCGGGCCGTGGGCGCGGTGAACGTGGTGACCGGGCGGGGCAGGCACACGTCGTCCTCGGCGGTCGCGCTGGCGCTGCCGGGCGGGGGCTGGCTGATCGACACCCCCGGGCTGCGCAGCTTCGGCCTCGGTCACATGTCGCCCGAGCGGGTCGTGCGGGCGTTCGGCGACCTCGCGGAGGGGGCGGAACGCTGCCCTCCGGGCTGCGACCACCTCGGGCCGGACTGCGCGCTGGACGGCTGGGTCGCCGCCGCGGGCGCGGACGCCGGCCCGCTGGCCGCCCGGCTCGACTCGCTGCGCCGGCTGCTCCGCAGCAAGGAGGGACCGGAGGGAGCTGACGGGGCGGACGCGGAGGAACCCGAGCGGGACGGCGACCCGCAAACCTGATCCGGTCATAGTCACTGTGCCCGATTAGCGATAGCGTTCGGCAGCATGGCGGGTTTCGATGACGACCTGCGCTTCGCCCACGTGCTGGCCGACGCGGCGGACGACATCACCATGCGCCGGTTCCGCGCGCTGGACCTCAGCGTCCATTCCAAGCCGGACCTGACCCCGGTGACCGATGCCGACCTGGCGGCCGAGGATTCGCTGCGCAATGTGCTGAGCCGGGCCAGGCCGCGGGACGCGATGCTCGGCGAGGAGTTCGGCCGGACCGGGTCGAGCCAGCGCTGCTGGATCATCGACCCCATCGACGGGACCAAGAACTTCGTCCGCGGCGTACCGGTCTGGGCGACGCTGATCGGGCTGCAGGCGGACGGCCAGATGACGGTCGGCGTTGTCTCCGCACCCGCGCTCGGCCGCCGCTGGTGGGCCGCCCAGGACGGCGGCGCCTGGACCGGCAAGTCGCTGACCAAGGCCACGGCCTGCCGGGTATCGGAAGTCACCAGGCTCGCAGACGCCTCGCTGTCCTACTCGGACCTCGCGACCTGGGAGCGGCGCGGGCGGCTCGACTCGTTCCTCGGCCTGGCCAGGTCGGTCTGGCGGACCAGGGCCTACGGCGACTTCTGGTCACACGTGCTGGTCGCCGAGGGGGCGGTGGACATCTCCGCCGAGGCGGAGGTCTTGCTCTGGGACCTGGCCGCGCTCCAGGTGATCGTGACCGAGGCCGGCGGGATCTTCACCGACCTGGCCGGAAAGCCGGATCCGGACGGCGGCAACGTGCTGTGCACGAACGGCCAGCTGCACGACGAGGTCCTCGGCATGCTGGCCGAGTAGCCTCTCGCCAGCGGCCCGGCCCGCCGCCCCCCTCTGGCCTTGCCCTCGGCAGCCGGATGAACGATGCTGGACCTAGCGGGTATCACATGTTCACAAGCTCGGGCCGCTGCGCTGGCACTGGCGCCTCCGATCGCGAGCGGCATTGCCTCGACCGCACGACAGCTGCTACCGCACATCCAGCCAGGAGGAGTGATCGGATCATGAAGGTGAAGGACGGGATGAGCCAGGTCGTCCTGAGCGTCGGGCCGGCGCACACGCTCCGCCAGGCGGCGCGGATGATGTCCGCTCAGCGCGTCGGCGCCGCCGTGGTGCTGGATCACGAGCGCTCCGGAATCGGCATCCTGACCGAGCGTGACATCCTGAACTCCCTTGGCGCCAACGAGGACCCCGACTCCGAGCTCGTCGCCGATCACCGGAGCGGCGACGTGGTGTTCGCCTCGCCCGACTGGACCCTCGAGCGCGCCGCGGAGACCATGGTGTCCGCGGGATTCCGGCACCTCATCGTGGTCGACAAGGGCGAGGTGACCGGGCTGCTGTCGATGCGCGACATCGTGCGGTGCTGGTCGGGCAGCAGCGCGGAGTCGGCCGTCGGCTCAGCGTCCCGCCTCGACTAGCCGCCCGAACCG
>JADGPC010000521.1 GCA_017882645.1 Streptosporangiales bacterium
GCACCCGGACGCCGCGCTCGGCCATCGCGGCCCCGTGCGCGCCCCGCGCGATCAGCGTGACGTCCGCGCCGCCGCGGGCCAGCGCCGCGCCCGCGTACGCGCCGATCGCCCCGGCGCCGAGCACCGCGAACCTCACGGCTGCTCCGGCTGGCCGGCCGCGCCATCGGGGGCAGGACCTCCGGCCACGAACTCCGCCACCCGCCGGCGCTGGATCTTGCCGGTCGCCGTGCGCGGTATCTCGTCCAGGACGTGGATCGAGACCGGGACCTTGAACGCCGCGAGACTCTCCCGGCAGTGATCGGTCAGGCCTTTCGGCGTCACGTCCCCGGCCGCGTCCGCCGTCAGCGTGACCGCGGCCGAGACGAGCTCGCCGTACTTCTCGTCGGCGACGCCGAAGCAGACGGCGTCGCGCACCCCCGGGTGAGAGAGCAGAGCCTGCTCGACCTCGGCGGGCGAGATGTTCTCCCCGCCGCGCAGGATCATCTCCTTGAGCCGTCCCTCCAGATAGAGGTAGCCGTCGCGGATCACGCCGCGGTCCCCGGTGCGGAACCAGTCGCCGAAGAACGCCTCGGCTGTGGCCGCCGGGTTGTTCGCGTATCCGGCCATCACGCCCGGTCCCCTGATCACCACCTCGCCCGGGCTGCCATCGGCCAGCAGGCGGCCAGCCTGGTCGGCGACCGCGATCTCGGTCCCGGTGGCGATGCCGACCGAGCCAGGAATCCGGGCCCCGGGCGGCAGCGGGTTCGACGCCATCTGGTGGCTGGCCTCGGTCATCCCGTACGCCTCGAGCATCGGCACCCCGTACTCCTGCTCGGCCCGATCGAGCAGCGCAGGCGACAAGGCCGAGCTGCACGACCGGGCGAATCGCAGGCTGGCAGGCGGGCCGCCGCCGTCGGCCCGGTCCAGGATCATCTGGTGCAGCGTCGGCCCCGCCGACAGCCAGGTCGCGCCGTGCTCGCGCGCCAGGGTCCAGAACCCGCGCGGCGTGAACCGGCGCGGCACGATCACCGAGCCGCCGCCGGCCAGCGCCGCGAACGTCGAGGCGACCAGCCCGTGCACGTGGAACAGCGGCATCACGCAGAACGACACGTCGGCCGGGCCCAGTCCGTAATGCGCGGCGATCGTCCTGGTCGATGCCATCAGGTTGCGCTGACGCAGCGGCACCTGTTTCGGCCGCGACGTGGTTCCGCTCGTGTGCAGGACGACTCCCACGTCGTCTGGCTGGCCTGGCTCGAAGCCACTGCCAGGTTCAAGGGCCTTTTCGTGAACGAAAAGCTCGGGCGGCCCGTCCGCGCCGGCCTGCGCCGCCAGGACCGGAACCGAGCACGCCTGCGCCGCGCCGGTCGCCGCCTCGGGACGGCTGGCCGGCACCAGCAGGAACCTAGGCTCGATGTCGGTGAGGTAGAAGACGTACTCGCTGCGGGTGTAGGCCGGGTTCAGCGGGGCCGCCGCAGCGCCCAGCGCGGTGATCGCGAGCAGGATCTGGATCACGTCAGGGCCGTTCGGCAGCGTGAACGCGACCCGGTCGCCGCGCCGGACACCCGCCGCCGCGAGGCTCCCGGCCAGAAACCCGACTCGGTCAGCGAGCTGGCCGTAGGTGAGGACCTGGCCGTCGTCCGGCACGACGAGGGCCGGCCTGCCCGGGTCGGGGTGATCCAGGATCGCGTTCAGCGTCTCCCCGCCCCGGCCCGCCTCGTGCGCCATCAGTTGCCTCCCGGTTTTCGTTCAATATCTCCCTGACAGTCTGCCGGGCGGACCTTCCCGCGCGCCAGCGAGCGGTGCGATCGCGGCGTCCCCGGTCACCCCTCGACGGCGGCGCGGGCCTGGTTGGTCTTGGCGGCGGCATCGGCCAGGCCCGTGGCGGCTCCGTTGGCGTACAGCACGTCGCCGGCCGTGGTGTCATCCACCCAGGTGCAGCGGATGAGCGTGCCGCCCCGGGATGTCGCCGACCCGCAGGCCAGGTCCCCGCCCTTCGGCCCGGCCGGGAACGAGGCGGCGTCGGCGTAGCCGTTGGCGGCCAGGTGGTTCCTGATCACGCTGGCCGACTTGGGCGAGCAGGTGCCGCAGATGCCGCCGCCGGAGATCGCGAACCACGGTCCGGTGTTCCGGCCGTAGACGCCCGCCACCACGCCGGCCAGCTTCCTGCCGCAGCCTGCCTTCTCGTTCGCCCGCAGCGTGTTCGCGATGTGCGTGGCGCTCGCGGTGCTGGCCCTGGGCAGGCCAAGGAGCGTGCCGGCCAGCGCGACGCTGCCCTTCGGCTTGGCCGACAGGGCATTGCCCGCGACGATGCCGGCGACGACGACCACGATGGCGCGACGATCAGCGCGCGCCTTCGTCCCCTTGGCTTAGCGGCCGGCCCGTAGCCGGCCGGCGGGAACTGCGCGCCCGGCTGCGGATACTGGCCGTAGGGCTGGGCCGGCTGCCAGTTGTCGGTGGGGGGCTGCTGCGTTGTCATTTTCCTGCCCAACTGCTCGGTGCGGGTTTGATCGATTTGGTTCATCGGGTGACGGTGTGCGTCGCACTCTGCTGCGAGGCGCCGCCGCTCCCGTCGAGATTGGCGAAGAGGATCTTGTTGCCGTCCGAGTCGGCCCAGTAGACCCGGCCGGCCGCGGCGTCGATCGCCACGCCGCCGTGGGCGACCTTGCCGGCGCTGTCCGGGACCAGGTCGCCGTCGCCGCTGCCTGGGGTCAGGGCGGCGAACGACACGCCGTTGCCGATGCTGCTCTGGACATTGGTGAAGAACACCCGGTTGCCGGTCTTCGCGACCGACACCGTGGCCGTACCGCGGCAAGAATCGCCGCTCCCCGCACGCTCGCGCCGTTCCTCATGCCTGCCCGCCTCCGGCCGCTCGGATCTACCGCGACAACCGTAGGTAGGGCGGGCTGGCCGGCTCATCGGTAGCAACGACCCAATTTGGCGGTGCGAGTCACCCTTATTTCTGGCTGGCGCAGTCCGGCTTGCCGGGTCGGTCAGGCTGCCCGGGGCGTTCCGCCGCGGGCTGCGTCAGGGGCGCTGGGCAGCGTGGCCTCGATGCCGGGCCGCCGCCCACGCGGCCTCGGCCTCGCCGATCGGGGTCGACGGCGGGCCCTGCACGAACGGCCAGATCTCCTCGGCGATGGACCGCCAGTCGGCGGTGGCCGACAGCTCGCCGAGGACCGCGAACAGGCCCAGGTTGATTCGCTGCAGCACGACATACGAGCGCGGGATGGACACGTACTCGGCGACCGGGCTGCGCACGTCGAAGAACCGGCGCACGACCGCCGACGAGTAGTCGGGCCGGATGGTCAGCGGCCCGGGCTCGCGGATCGTGGCGTAGAAGACGGCCAGGTGCTCGACGACGTCCTCGGTGCTGATCGGCGCGCCGGGGCGCAGGAAGCCGGCGATCTCCATGCTGCGCCGGAACTCCTCGGGGTCGTTCCTGACGCACAGGTTGCGCGCCATCTGCATCAGCGGGTGCAATTCGTCTTGACTGAAGTGCTTGACCAGCCCGAAGTCCAGGAAGGTCACCCGGCCGCCGCCATGGAACAGGTAATTCCCCGGGTGCGGATCGCCGTTGAAGGCGTGCACGTCGTACAGGCTCCTGAAGACGAACCGGTAGATCGTCTCGGCGGCCAGGTCGCGCTCGTCCTGTGACCACTGGGCTAGCTCGGCGAACCGGGCTCCGACGGCCAGCTCGCTGGTCACCACCCGCCTGGTCGACAGCGCACCGATGACCTTCGGGACGCTGATCGTCGGATGGCCGTCGTAATAGCTGGCGACCAGGGCCTGGTTCGCTGCCTCGCGCCGGTAGTCCAGCTCCTCGAGCACGCGCTCCCTGAGCTCGGCCAGCAGCGCGTCGACGTCCTGGGCCGGCGCGGTGATCCGCAGCATCCGGCGCAGCAGCGCGACGTTGTCCAGGTCCGCGGCGATGGCCTCGGCAATGCCCGGGTACTGCACCTTGACCGCGACCGCCTGGCCGTCGTGGGTGATCGCGCGGTGCACCTGGCCGATCGACGCGGCCGCGATCGGCTCGGGATCCCACTGCGCGAACGCCCGCTCGGGCGCCATCCCGAGCTCGGCCTCGACGACGCCGGCGGCGAGCTCGGCGCTCATCGGCGGGACGCTGTCCTGCAGCCGGCTGAGCGTCCGCCGCACGCTCGGCGACAGACCGTCGTCGACGTAGCTGGCCATCTGGCCGATCTTCATCAGGACGCCCTTCATCGCCCCGAGGGTCTGGGCGACGTCCTGCGCCGTCTCGAGCGCTAGGTCCTGGCGCAGCTGCTGCCGCTGGTCTCCCGCGGCGGCGAACAGCCGCGGCGCGCTGCTCGCGTACCGGGCCCCGCCCCGGGCGGCTAGCCGCAGGGCGGCCGCGCCGCGCTGCAGCCGTACCGGCCCGACCCGGCGGCGCAGCGCCAGGACGGCGACGCCGGCCAGTCCGGCGAGGGCGACTCCCGCGGCGATCGAGGCCCGGCGCCTCATGCGCGCTGGGCGGCGCGGACCCGCGCCGCGATCCGCTGCCTCGCCTCGAGGACGCCGGGCTCGCCGAGGAAGACGGCGTCCAGGACGCCGAGTGCCTGGCGGATCTCGTTCCTGCGCTGATCAGTCATCGGCTCGGGCCGGTAGCCGTACAGCTCGCAGGCCCAGTCCGGCAGCGAGCCGATCGCGCCGGCCCTGATGTCCTGCCAGATCTCGGCCAGGTCCTCGCCCAGCCCGGGCGGGTCGAGCAGGTAGGCCATCGACTCGCTGGCGGCCGGCGTGCAGGCCAGCTCGGGTCGCACCGACTCGACGTACCCGGCCAGCTCGGCCGCGCTGGCCGGAACCAGGTCGCGTGGCACGCCGACGAGTTCGGCCGCGACCACCATCTCGGCGACATACCGATCCGCGTCGGCCGGCTCAAGCGGCGCGCCGAACCAGTGCCGGGCCACGATGGTCGACTCCACCAGCGCGGCGTGTACCCACAGCAGCAGGGCGGGATCGCCGGCCGCGTACGGACGGCCGGTGATCGCGTCGGTACCCCGGACGTACTCGTGGATCCGGCGGACCCGGGCGGCGGCCTGCTCCGCCGCCGCTTTCTCGCCGAAGCTGACCGTAGCCAGGTAGGCGGACGTGGCCGCCAGCCGGCCGACCGGGTCTTCGCGCCAGTCGCTGTGCTGGTCGACGCCGGCCATCGCGAGCGGGTGCAGCGCCTGCATCAGCAGCGCGCGCAGGCCGGCCACCGGCGCGGACAGGTCTCCGGTGGCCCGCCAGGTCACGCTGGCCGGGCCGAAGAAGCCGTCGTCGGCGGGGCGCTCCGGCACGCCCTCCGCGTAGGCGGCCGCCGACCGCTCGACCAGCCCGGTGGCGTCGGCGTAGGGATCCTCGGTCATCGGCGCATCGCCAGAGTCGTCATACCAGCCAACGTACCTATTACCCCGCGGTTCAGACTAGCCAGCCCAGACCAGCCAGCCCAGACCAGCCAGCACGGATCGCCGGCTAATGGCTACGGAACGTGTTCAAATATGAGCCTCGTCACACCGGCCGGGAACGTCGGTCGTGATCGCCGGTCACCGGCTAGCTTCAAAGAAGCGAAGAAGTTGACGGAATCAGTGGAATCCGTGGAATCCGCGATATCAGCAATGCCGTCTGGATCGGATGCATCAGAGAAGAAGAAGCTCTATCACGAAGTTTTTTCGTGTTTAAGCTTCACTGAGACTTTCATTGGTGCATCCTTGTGACCAACAACCTACCGTGCGTGACGGCCACCAGCCGGTATTTCGGTCGGCCTGACCTGCACGACGTTCCCAGCCCCTGACCCAGGCTGACTGAGGCCAGTACTGAGAGCGACCACCGAGCGCAGGCAGCGCCCCAACCGGAGGCCAGCCGTTGTCAAGCAAATCCGCGAAGCACCGGAAGCAGAAACGGGCACCCGCCCAGTCCAGCGCGTCCGCCCGGCATCGCAAGCCATCGCCGGTCGCGTCCGCGCTGCAGAACCATCCGACCCGCACCGCGGCCGCGGTGACGGGCGCGGTCCTGATCGCCGCCGCCGCGCCCGCCGCGACGCACTGGCAGGGATCGGTCGGCGTCGGCCAGGCCGCTGTCATCGGCCATTCCGGCGACCGGACCAGTCTTGGCCTCAGCGCCAGCCCGCCGGCTAGCAGCAGGGCGAGCCACGCGAGCAAGGCCCACGGGTCCCCGCGCCCCTCGGCCAGTAGCTCGGCTGCCAGTAGCTCGGCTGCCAGTAGGTCGGCAGCCAGCAGCCATCCGGCCCGCACGCCGAAGGCAAAGGCCGCACCGCGCCGGCCCAGGCACGCCAAGCACGTGGCGGCGCCGCAGGTCTACGCCAATCCGATGCGCGCGATCTCCAGCCTCGTTCCCGAGCGGATCGACCAGGGCGTCGACTTCAGCGGAGCCGGGCCGATCTACGCGCTCGGGAATGGCATTGTCACCAACGCGCAGGGAGACAACTACGGCTGGCCGGGCGGCGGCTGGATCACCTACCGGCTGACCGACGGGCCGGCTGCGGGGCTGACCGTCTTCGTCGCCGAGGACGTGACCCCGGCCGTGACGGTCGGGCAGCCGGTCACCTCGTCGACGATCGTCGCGAACATGTACGAGGGCGGCGACGGCATCGAGACCGGCTGGGCCATGGCGTCCGGGTTCACGGCCGAGTCCCAGCTCCCCGAGGCGGGCGGCATCAGCGGTGCGGGGCCGTTCCCGACCGACGTCGGGCTGAACTTCGACGAGCTGCTCCAGGCGCTGGGCGTTCCCGCCGCCAATAACCGGTATGACTACCCGTCCGGGGTTCTCCCGTCGAGCTACCCGTCGGACTGGACCACGGCCCTGCATCAGAAGGCGTAGCGCGGGCGCTCCAGCCCGGTCAGCGTGCCTGGATCCCGACCCGGTAGGCCTCGGCGGGCCACGGCGCGAACTGCTCGTCCACGTCGGCGGGTGAGCTCAGCCGGAACATGTGCACTACGTTCCCTGGAGACAGCGTGTCGACCCGGGTAAAGCGCGGGCTGTCGATCGGCCTGGCCAGCACAAGATGTCCGCTGAGCCAGTTCCGGCGGGGCATGAAGGCGGCGAAGCTCATCCGGACGTGCAGGGCAATTCTGGTCTTCTCCGCCAGCACCTCGACCGGACCCATCCCGCCGACCACGGCGACAACGCGGTCAAAGGTGGCCCGGACCTGCGGGGACGCCCGGGCGAAATGGCGGTCAAGATCGCCGAGCGGGGCGCAGTTGTGTGACTGGTTCAGGTTCGCGAACTGACGCCCGCACGCGGGGCAGGTCCACATCGGCCGCACGGCAGCAGCTTAATGACGGCGCGCAACGGGACGGCGGCGCTATCGCGCGTCCGGCGTGAACAGCACGGCCGCCAGCTGCTCGGCGGGCAGCTCGCCGACCCGCTCGAAGACCCGGTGCGATATGACCGCCAGCAGCGCGTCGACCGCGAGCTGCTCGGTGCGCCCGGACAGGTCGAACTCCGGGTTCACCTCGCACAGGTCGAGCCCGACCAGGCCGGGCACGCGCGCGATGACGCCGAGCGCCTCGATCAGGGCGCGGGCCGAGATCCCGCGGAACCCCGGAGCGGAGGTGGCCGGCGCGTCGCTGGAGTTGACCACGTCGATGTCAATGCTGACGTACAGCGCGTCGGTGCCGTCCAGCAGGTAGTCGAGTACCCGGCTCATGGCGTCTGCCGGTCCCACGGTCTCGACGTAGCTGGCCGTCGCTACCCGGAAGCCGCGGTCGTACATCACCGCGACCTGGTTCGGCTGGGTCATGGCGTTGACCCCGAACCACGCCATCGAAGTCAGCTCGGGAATCTCGGAGACCCGCCGGGCGGCGGAGCCGTGATGCATCCGGCCGGTCTGGTGGTGGAAGTCGACGAAATCCGTATGCGAGTCGATGTGCAGGTAGGCCAGGCGGGCTCCGGGACGGCGCTCCCGCAGCGCGGTCGCGACGCCGAGCGTGGCCGGGTAGGCCACGAAGTGGTCGCCGCCGAGCGTGATCGTCAGACCGCTCGCCCGGCTGGCCGCGGCGATATGGTCGGCCGCGGCGGCCACCTGGGCGGCCACGTCACCCGGGATGATCGGCACGTCGCCGGTGTCTACCAGCGGCATCCGGGCGGGCCACGTCCAGATCACGCCGCTGCCGAAGTCGCTGATGCCGGTATCGGCCTGGATCCCGTGGTAGCCGGCCAGGAACAGCGACGCCTCCCTGATCCGGCGCGGTCCGAGCCGCATCCCGGTATGGCCGACCGACGTGGCGAACTGGTCGACCGGCATGCCGACGATGGCCACGTCGCCGGCCGGCACGGCGGCCGGCGGCACCCAGGGGGCCCGCAGGAACGAGGCGCTCCCCGCATACCACGGGGCGGCCAGGTCCCTGACTCCGTAACGATCCTGCGACACGGGGCCTCCTGTCGTTCCTCATCAGCCGGTCGGGCAGAACGGGGCGAGATCCAGGTCCGGCTCGATGCCGAGCGCGACCTGGGCGGCGACGGCGCCGGCCAGCGGGCCCATGGTCAGCCCGGTCGCGCCGAGGCCGGTGGCGACCACCAGCCCGGCCAGGCCAGGCGCCACCGCCAGCGCCTCAGCGAGTACCTCCTGCAAGCCGCCCGGCGTCACCCGGGCGTCGAAGCCGGCCCCGGTCTCCCTGGTGGCGCCGGCCACGACCCGGGAGTCGTCGAAGGCCAGCAGGTAGTGGCCGCTCGCCGCCGGCAGGATCACGGGCCAGCGGCTGGTGTCAGCCGGCCGCAGCGAGATATGCACGATCTGCCCCCGCTGCGGGGTCACGGTGACCGATACCCCGGCCGGAGCGAGAAAGGACGTCGTCCAGGCACCGGTGGCCGCGACGACCGCGTCGGCGCCGGTCAGCCGGCCGTCGATCTCGACCCCGGCCACCCGCCCGGCCCGGCAGGCGAGCGCGGCGCGGCCCGGCCTGGTCACCGCTCCCCTGCGGCGCGCCGCCCGGACCAGAGCCACGGTCAGCTGCCTGCCGTCGACCCGGGCCGCGCCGCCGAGATAGGCCGCCGCCGACCCGGGTCGCAGCGGCGGGAACAGTGCCTGCGCCTGCGCGGGCGTCAGGACGTCGACCTCGCCGATCTCCGGACTGGCCGCCTGCCGGCTGCGCAGCCGCTCGGCTTCGCGGCCGGCTGCCTCGCCGTCGCCGCCGGTGATCAGCGCCCCGACCCGGCGGTAGGACACGTCGGCCTCGCCGCCGTCGGCTAGCTCGGCGACCAGGTCCGGGTAGCGGCGGGCGGCCGCGCAGGCGAAGCCGTACCAGGCCCCCTCGCCCGCGCTGGCCGTCCACGGGCAGATGATCCCGGCGCCCGCGGCGGTCGCCTGACCGGGCAGGCCCGCATCGACCAGGACGACCTCAGCCCCCAGGCCGCTGGCCGCGTAAGCGCAGGCCGCGCCGACGATGCCGGCTCCGACGACGATCAGTCTCATCGGGCGCTGCCGGCCCGCGGCCGCCGGGCACGGGCCCTGGCCTGATCCCTGGCCAGCCGCTGCACGTCGAGGCCATGGTCGGGCAGGGCGGGCGAGAAGACCCACAGCACCTGGGTCGGCCTGGCCGACGGGAGCACCTGGAAGGTGTGCTCGGCGCTGGACTGGAAGGTGAAGGCGTCGCCGGCGTCCAGGACGAGGTGCTCGCCGGCCACATCGATGCGCAGCTGGCCGGCCAGCACGAAGGCGAATTCCACGTCGGTGGGCAGCGAGTAGGGCTCGTCACCGCTGCCGCCGCCCGGCTCGATGTCGCTCAGGATGGCCTGGACGCGCTTCTCGCCCGCGGGCGTGAGCAGGTACTCCCGGACCGCGTTGCCGCCGAAGTTAATCGGCGGATACTCGCCCTTCCTGACGACCTCGCCCTTGGCCGCCTGGAACAGCGAGCCGACGGAGATCCCGAGAGCCTCGCACAGCCGCATCAGCGAGGCCACCGAGACGCTCGTGAGGTCTCTTTCCAGCTTGGAAAGGAATCCCTTGGTCAGGCCGCTCTCCTCGGCCACCTCGGCCATGCTCTTGCGCGATGCGTGCCTGGCCGCCCGCAGCTGCGCGCCGATCCGCGGCTCGGCATCCGGGCCATCGTGCACCCCGGCCATCAGCATCGCCCCTCCCGTCCCGGTGATCCATCTATGGGATACCAGAACCCGTCATGAAACAAGTGTTGACATACATGAAACCAGCCGTCACAGTCTTGTCTAACTTCAGCGGGCGACGTCTCGGCATCCCCCCGGCTATCCCCGCTCTCGAGGAGGCGACATGACGACCGGCGCTCGGACGGAGACCCCGATCGAGGAGATCGAGGGCGCGCTGCTCAGCCAGATCGAGGTGCACTCGATCGACTGGATCCCCGATCCGGAACGGCACGGCAAGAACTGGCAGCAGGCGATGCTGTGGTTCCTCGGCAACTTCCAGTACTTCACGATCCCGATCGGCTTCGTCGGCCCCGTGCTCGGGCTGTCACTGGGCTGGTCGATCCTGGCCGGCTTCCTCGGCATCGCGTTCGGCACCCTGTTCATGGCCTTCCACGCGACCCAGGGGCCGGTCTTCGGCCTGCCGCAGATGATCCAGACCAGGGCGCAGATGGGCTACCGGGGGGTGGTCGTGGCCCTGTTCGCCGTGCTCTTCACCTACATGGCGTTCAACGTGGCCGACCAGGTGCTGATGAGCGCCGGCCTGCACGATGCCTTCGGCTGGAGCGCCGGGCTGGTCGCGGCGGGCACGGCCGTGCTGGCGGCGCTGCTGGCGATCTTCGGCTACGACTGGGTGCACCGCGTCTTCCGGTTCCTGCTCGTGATCTCGCTTCCGTGCTACCTGATCATCTCGGTCGCCATCTTCTTCGGCGGCGCGGGCGGCACGGCGCCGAAGCACCCCGGCAGCTTCATCTTCGCGGCGTTCATGACCCAGTTCACGGTCGCGGCGGCCTACAACATCACCTACGCGCCGTACGTTTCTGACTACTCCCGTTACATGCCGAGGAAGACCTCGCCGCGGGGCATCATCGCGGCCGTCTTCTTCGGCGCCTCCGGCTCGGCCATCTGGCTGATCGCCCTCGGTGCCTGGCTCGCGACCCGGCTCAACGTCAGTGACGGCCTGGTCGGGCTCCAGCTGGCCGGCGACAACGTCGCGGCCCCGCTCGGCTCGATCACCGCGGCCCTGTCGGCCACGGCGCTGATGGCGACCATGGGCATGAACGCCTACGGTGCCATGCTGTGCGTCCTGACCGGCATCGACTCGTTCAGGAAGGTCAAGACCAGCCGGGTCTGGCGGGCCGTCACGATTGTCGCGCTGGCCGTGGCCTGGTACCTGCTCGGGCTGGCGTGGAGTTCCCAGACGGCCGTGGGGGCCGTGCTCGACTCGCTGACCCTGATGCTCTACCTGCTCGTCCCCTGGACCGCGCTCAACCTGGTCGACTTCTTCTTCGTCCGCCGCGGCCACTACGCGATCACCGAGATCTTCAACCCGAGCGGCGTGTACCGGCGGTGGGGATGGCGGGGCCTGACCGCTTACGCGGTCGGCTTTGCCTGCGAGATCCCGTTCATGGTGATCCTGCCGATCGGCAGCTTCTCCTTCACCGGGCCGATCCCGGCCCACCTGACCAACGGCGTCGACTACTCCTGGGTAGCCGGCCTGCTCGTCTCCGGCCTGCTCTACCTGGTGCTCTCCCGCTCGCTCGACCGGGCGGCCGAGCAGTCGGCGATCGATTCCAGCGAGCGCGAGCTGCAGGCGATCGACGCCGCGGCCGAGGCGGCCGCGACCTGACCGGGCCCGGCCAGCACTGAGGTCATCCCGCGTACGGTCAGGCCGACCGTGCGCGGGATGATCATCGAGATCAGCAATGAGCCAACCAGGGACTGGAGCGAGATGCCCGAGGCCGTCCACCGGATCAGTCACGGCGGCAACGTCGGCCAGGTCGACGCGACGAAGGTGCCGAGGTACGCCGGGCCGGCGACCTTCGCCCGCCTGCCCAGGATCGACGAGGTCGGTCGCGCGGATGCCGCGGTACTCGGGGTGCCGTTCGACAGCGGCGTGACCTACCGGCCGGGAGCCAGGTTCGGGCCGTCGCACATCAGGGAATCATCCCGGCTGCTCCGGCCGTATAACCCGGCGCTCGAGGTGTCACCGTTCGCCAGCCTGCAGGTCGTGGACGCCGACGATGTCGCGGTCAACCCGTTCAGCATCGACGAGGCGATCACGGCCATCGAGCGCGCGGCCCGGTCCCTGCTCGAGCGGGTTCCGCATCTGCTCACCCTGGGCGGTGATCACACGATCGCGCTCCCGCTGCTCCGGGCGTTCGCGGCGGCGCACGGCCCGGTCGCGGTCGTGCACTTCGACGCGCACCTGGACACCTGGGACACCTACTTCGGCGCCTCGTACACGCACGGCACGCCGTTCCGGCGCGCATCGGAGGAGGGCCTGCTTGACCGGTCGGGATGCATCCACGTCGGGATCCGCGGCCCGCTGTTCGCCGACACCGACCTCAGCCAGGATGCCGGGCTCGGCTTCCAGGTTGTCTCCGCCCCGGAGGCCGACAGCCTCGGCGTTGCCGGCATAGTGCAGCGCATCGCGGATCGGGTCGGCGACCGTCCCGTTTACGTGTCGGTCGACATCGACGTGCTCGACCCGGCGCACGCGCCGGGTACCGGCACCCCGGAAGCCGGCGGCCTGACCAGCCGCGAGCTGCTCGGCGTGCTCCGCTCCTTTGCCCGGCTGAACCTGATCGGCGCGGACATCGTCGAGGTCGCGCCGAGCTACGACCACGCGCAGATCACCGGGATCGCCGCCGCGCACGTCGGCTTCGAGCTGCTGTCCGCCCTGGCGGCCGGCCAGAACGCGAGCTAGCCGGACGCTCAGTGACCCGGACGCGGGGCTAGCCGGACGCTCAGTGACCCGGACGCGGGGCTAGCCGGACGCCGGGCTAGCCGGACGCCGAGGTAGCTGGACGCGGGCCGGTGGGCCAGAGTCGTCGGGCGCGATCTCCGCGACCGGTACCCAGCGACGGCCGGCCGCCGATCGCTCCATCGCCTCGCAGACCGCCTGGACCCTGGCCCCCTGGCCGAAGTCCGGCGTCCACTCGCCGCCCGGCCAGTCCGCCAGCAGGTCAGCGGCCTGGTTCGCGAACGTCGAGCCGTAGCCGACGCCCTGCCCGATCGGCCACCAGTCCGCGGCATAGGGATGGCTGGGATGCTCGGCCCGGATCCGCCGCATTCCGTACGTAGCCGGATCATCGTCAGCGGCGCCGAACCAGAGCTCGTTGAGCCTGGCGTAATCGAAGGCCAGCGTGCCGGCGCTGCCGTTGACCTCCACGGTGAAGTCGCAGGGCCGGCGGATGGCGGCCCGCGCGACCTCGACCGTGCCGCGCGCCCCCGATGAGAACGTCAGCAGTGCCGACGACGCGTCGTCGACCGTGACAGCGGCGGTGCCGCCGCCGGTCAGCGTCCGCCGACCGATGAACGTCTGCGACTGCGCGCAGACGGCGCTGATCTCGCCGACCATCCACAGGGCCAGGTCGATCAGGTGACTGCCCAGGTCCGCAATGGTCGTGCCGCCCATCGTCCGGTCGAAACGCCAGTCATACGGGGTGGCCGGGTCGGTGAACTCGTCGGACAGGAAGCTGGCCCGCCACAGCCGCGGCTCGCCGACCGCGCCGTCGGCGATCATCCGGCGCATCAGCGCCACCGCGGGCAGGCGGCGGTAGTTGAACCCGACGGCATGGCGGACTCCCGCCGCCGTCACCGCGTAAAGCGCCGCGCGGGCCTGCGCGTACGTCGCGGCCAGCGGCTTCTCGCAGAGCACGGCCTTGCCCGCCGCGGCCGCGGCGGCGGCGATCTCCGCGTGCGTGCCCGGCGGCGTGCAGATGTCGACGATGTCGAGGTCCTCGCGCTCGACCAGGGACCGCCAGCTCGTCACGTGCTCCGGCACGCCATAGGCCGCCGCCGCCGCGGCCACGGCCGCGGCGTCACGTCCCGACATCACGGTGACGACGGGCGTCACGGGCAGGCGCCGCAGCATGGGCGCGACCCGGTACCCGTAGCAGTGCGCCCGGCCCATCAGGCCGTAGCCGACGACGCCGATGCGGACCGGCGCGGGCCCGGTCACGGACCGGCCGCCGTCGGGCTTGGCACCGGCCTGCGGTCCCGGTGGCAACTGATGATCGCCTGGCACAGCGCGATGTCGGCCAGGCCGTCCCGGCCCGAGGTGACCGGCTCGGCGCCGGACGTGATGCAGGCAGCGAACGCTTCGAGCTCGGCCCTGAACCCGCTCTGGTAGCCGGCGATCTCCTCGCGCCGCCACGACCGGGCCGTCTCGGTGCCGCCGCCCTCGACGATCACCGCGGATGGCTCGTTGCGCAGGTAGGGCGAGGGGAACGTCAGGGTCACCCGGCGGTCAGGCGCGTACACCGCGAACTCCATCTCGTAGCGAGCGATGCCGGGCAGGTCGATCCAGTGGATCGCGACCCTGACCGCGCCGAAGCGCAGCAGCACGGTCACGGCGTGCTCGCTCAGGTCGGCGTACTCCAGCAGGTCAGGCTCGCCGAGCAGGCCCCGGACCGTGTTGAGCTCGTGCACCAGCGTGTCGAGCAGCACCCCGGTGTAGACCCGCAGCTCGAGCTCGCTGGCCGGCCCGATGGCGGCCTCGGCCGCGGCCAGCGACTCGGCCCGCAGCCGGGCCGCGATCTCGGCTGGCGGCCGGGCCGGCGGCAGCAGCGGGTAATGCGCCACGTACGGCTGGAACGGCGCTTCCAGCGTGGTGACCCGGACCAGCCTGGGATCCGTCAGCTCGCCTGCCTCCTGCCGGAACCTGGCGTAGCCGGGGTCATAGCGCTTCGGGTAGCCGACCATCAGCACGACCCCGGACTGCTCGGCCGCCGCCACCATGGCCCGGCCCTCGCCGGTCGAGAAGCACATCGGCTTCTCGACCAGGACATGCCGCCCGGCCTCCGCGGCCGCGATCGCCACCGGCGCATGGCTGCCCGAGGTCGCCACGAGCACGGCATCGATAGGCTCGGCGATCAGGTCGCGCCAGTCGGTACACGCGACGGGGATGCCGTATCGCTGAGCGCATGCCCTGGCGTTGTCGGTGGCGATATCGCATACCGCCCGCACGTCGTACAGGTCCGAGAGCTCGGCCAGGTAGTGCAGGTGCATGACCTGGGCGATGATCCCCGCGCCCACCAGGCCGACTCGCAGCCGCCCGTCGGGCGCGGAGCCCCCGGGCGCGGAGCCCCTCCCGCCGGGTGCGGAACCGGATCCGGCTGTCATCGCCCTCCCAGAGCTCGCTGGCCGTCGCGGCCTGGCCAGGCCCGCTGCCTGGCCGCCTTTGTCCTCGCTCGGCTACCGTGCACGACCGTATGGCAATATGTCAATAACTACATACATACTGCGGAGCGGGACGTGGAGCGGGCGCGGCTCCCCTGGGAGGAGGCCTGATGCTGGATCAGCAGCGGGAGTTGATCGCCGAGACCCGGGCCCGCAATCCGGCCGCCGTGGCAGCCGCGGCCGCGAGCCGCGAGCGGCGCCCGCTGCTCGGACCGTCCGGCCGGCTCATGATCATCGCCGCCGATCACTCCGCCCGCGGCATCCTGGCGGCCGGCGACCGGCCGATGGCCATGGCCAGCCGCACCGACCTGCTCGACCGGATCCTGGTCGCACTCGGCCGGCCCGGTGTGGACGGGATTCTGGGAACAGCCGACGTGATCGAGGACCTGCTGCTGCTCGGAGCGCTCGAGAACAAGATCGTCATCGGCTCGATGAACCGGGGCGGGCTGCCCGGGTCCGTCTTCGAGATGGACGACCGGTTCACTGGCTACAGCGCGAGCGCCATCAAGGCCGCCAGGCTGGACGCCGGCAAGATGCTGCTGCGGATCGACCCGGCCGA